>JBFZFD010000037.1:0-22251 GCA_041306485.1 Opitutia bacterium
AGGCAAGGCGCCCTGATCGCCCCAGTCGCCTCTTGCCCGCCTCCGGCGACGGGCTCATCCTCGGGCTGATGCGTCGACTCCTCCCCTGCCTTGGCCTGGCCTTGGCCGCCCTCGCCGGGGCCCAGGAGTTGCGCGTGCCCGTGCTCGGCGAGGCTCCGTCTTCGCCCGTAGCCCAAGGCCCGGAGGGTCGCCCCCTCCTGCTGCTCGCAGAGGAGGCACTCGCGGCCGGGCTCGCCTCGACCTCGGCGGAGCTGCATCACCGGGTGCTCGCCCTACCCGGGCTCGCCGAGGCCGAACGCGAGCGCGCCAGCCTAGGCTTGGCACTCGCCCTCCTCGAACGCAACCGACCTGCCGAGGCGCTGCTTGCCCTGAGTACCACCCGAGCCTCCTCCCGCCGCTCCCTGCGCGAAGGCCTGGCCAACCTGCTACGCAACGACCGCGAGGGCGCAACACGCGCGCTAACTGGCATTGATCTCTCGTCGCTGCCGCCCGAGGAACGCCCGTGGGGCTTACTGGCCACCGGGATCATCGACGTGTCGGCCCAGCAATCCAAGGCTCCCGACTCCCTCTTAGCGGCATCCAAGGCAGCGCTGACCGAGTCACAACGCCAACGCATCGAGCTACTCGGCTACCGCGCACTGCTCCAGCATGGACCCTCCGATCCCGCCACCCTTGAGGCTCTCGAGCGGCGTGCCACCGAGACACGCGGTAGCGAGTCTGGCTTTGGCTACGCGCGGCTCCACGCCGCCGCCCTTGCCCGAGCCGGTAAGGGAACGGAGGCTATCCGCGTCCTCGCTGATGCCGCCCGGGTCCATCCCGGCAACCAAGCTGAGACCGACCTCGTCGCTGGCCTGATCATCGGCGGGCAGGAGACGGAGGGCTTTGCCCGTCTGCGCGCCGCGGCCGCCGCAGCGGGCGCACCGGTGACTCTGCGCACCCAGGCCATCGCCGCCCTTGCGGCGGCGGTCGGTGAAGCGAAGCCCGACCGCGTGGTGCAACTCGCCAACGCAACCTACGGCTTCCTCAGCGATGGGCAGTCTGGCTGCCCGCGCACGCCCGAGTTGCTCGACGCCATCCACCTCGCACGCGCCCGCGTCATGCTGGCCGCAGGCAACCGCGACCTCGCCCGGTCCTCAGCCGAGGACCTCCTGAGAGAGATTCCCGGTAGCCCCCTCGCTCCCGAGGCGGTGCGGACGCTGGCCACCCTCGCATGGGGGGAAGCCTCCTACCGGCTGGCCTCGACCCACCTCGAACGCCTCGCAGGCATGTCGACGGAGACGGAGCGCGAGGGCATCCTAGCAGCGGCGGCCGACTGCCTCTTTCTCGCCGGGGACCATGCGCTGGCCGAGCGCGCCTATGCCGCCCTTCAGTCGAACGCGCGCTCGTCCGACCTGCGCGATGCCGCCTTCCACCAAGCCGTCCTCTGCTCACTTCGCTTGGAGGGTGGCATCGAGAAGGCTGCTGAACGCGTTGAGTTGGCATCCAAGCAGGGCAACATCACCCGTCGGCGCATCCTGATTGCGGCCTGGAACACGGCGGAGGCCTCCCGACGTACGAGCGAGGTCAACCGCTTCGCACAGACTCTCGCCAGGCTCGCCCAAGTCACGCAGGACGCGCCGCTGGAATTCGCACTACGCTTCACCTGGCTGCGAGCGCTCTCCTCCCTAGCCAATGGCGACCGCACTTCGGCGGCACGCTACGCCGAGCAGGTGTCGAGTGACCTTTCCAATCTGCCAGCCGACGCCCCCGCCGAGCTCCGCGCTGCGGCCCCGGAACTCGGAGCCCACGCCGCCTTGCTCCGCGCGCGCATCGGTGCCGACGCCAACGCCGGGCTGGAAATCAAGGCATTAGCCGAGCTTCGCGCCCGCTTCGGCAAGGTCTCCGCCAGCGCAGCAGCCTACCTAGTAGAGGGACGACTACTGGCCGCCGAAGGCAGGCACCGCGAGGCCCAGGCACGCTTCGAACAGCTCGCCGAAGACTTCTCCGGCGACGCAGGGCTGGCCGAGTTCGCCGCGCTTGGGCTACAGGAGGCCGCTGAGCAGGCCATCATCCTCTCGAATGCCGAGGGCTCGGGCAAGTTGACCGAGGCAGCCAGGCTCCTCGCCACCTTCCTCCAGCGCCATCCCTCCCATCCCCTCTTCTTCCGCGTCTCACTGCGCCTCGCGGAGGTCTACCGCAACCTCGGGGACTTCGACTCAGCCCTCCGCGCCCTCGACGACCTCGCCCGCGTGCTACCGCAGCACCCGCAACGCGCCCAGGCCGAGCTTGCCCGCGCCGATTGCTTAATGGGTCTAGCCTCGATGCGACGCGCGCCCAACGGTGGGCCCGATCGCACACGCATCAACCGCGCGGTGGCCGCCTACGAGCGGGCCGTCGCCACCCATGCCAGCCAACCCGACATTCTAGCCGAGGCGCGCCACAAGCTCGCCCAGGCCCTGCTGGATCGCTCCCGCGGCGAAGGCCTGGCCGATGCCGAGGCCACGCGTCGCGAGGCTCGCCAAGTCCTCGCAGCGGAGGCGGCCGACCTACTCCGTGGCTCTCGCGAGACCCTCGGGGTCAGCGGTCGCATCTGGGTGGCACGCTCCCTCCTGTTGCTCGGCGAGCACTGCCAATCCCAAGGCGACCTCGCCGAGGCGAGGGCAGCCTACCGGCTGCTGCGCGACCTCAACGCCGGCCTCCCCGAGGGCGGTTCCCGGCTCCCCGGGAAGGCCGCCGCGGAAAGCAAACTTGCGGAACTGGGCGACGCCCCGTCCAATCCGGCTGAACGATGACTCCCGAGACGGACTTCTCCCTACTCGCCGACGGCGGTGCCTTCGTTTGGCTCCTCCTCGGGAGCGCCGTCCTCGCCGCCGTGTTCATCGTCGAGCGCGCCCTCTTCCTCCACCGCGGGCATGTCCGTTCGGCCGACTTCATCGAGGGCGTCCGCAACAACCTGAGGGCCGGGCGTCCCATCGAGGCACTCGCCGCCTGCGAGGATTCACCTGGGTCGGTCCCACGCGTGGTCAAAGCTGCCCTCCTGCGCATCCCGGCAGGCGAGGACGCGATGCGCGCCGCCGCCACCGAGGCTGCACTGCTCGAACTCCCCGTGCTCGAGCGACGCCTCGGCACCATCGCGGCCCTCGGCCAGCTAGCCCCCTTGCTCGGCCTCGCCGGCGCAGCGCTAGCTGGATTCGACATCGCAAGCGCCCTTCGCGACGGCAGCCTCTACGGAGCTCCCGATGCCGTTCTCCTGGAAGCCCAGTCGGCCCTTGCCAACGCGGCCCTCGGGTTGGCTATCGCAGCAGCCTGCGGTGTGGGACATCACTTCCTGACCGGCCGCGTCCGCGCCATCGCCACCGAGATGGAAATCGCCGCCTGGGGTCTCATCACCTTCGTGCGGCATGAGCTTCCTGAGGAGCAAGCGGCCGAGAGGATCCGCGCCGGAAAATGAAGACCCCCCTGGGCATCCTGGAGCGACTACCCGTGCCCTCGCCCCGCTTAGCGGCAACGCCCATACTCCTCGGCTTGTCCTGCCTCTGCCTTGCGGGCCTCCTCGCCTCCCCCCTAGCCCATTACCGCGGCATCTACCTCTCGATCGACGGCGCGGCGGCCTCGGTCTTGAGCGTGCCCTCGGCGACCAAGACTGACCTCGCTCGCGTCTCCGCTGTCGCCACCCTGATCTCTGCGCGCGGCGAGGGCACCTACCTGCTCGAGGGACGCATCGTGCAAGGCCGCGAGGCTCTATCACAGGAACTACGCAGGATTGCCACCAACCCCTCCCGCCGCACTCTGCCCCTTCTGGTGCGCGCCGACCGATCCCAGACCCTGCAGTCCCTGGCCGACCTGATGGATGCCGCGCGTGCCGCCGGATTCCCGGGCATCCTGCTCGCCGCGGAGACACCCTGAGCATGTCTGATCAACCTACAGGCCCGGGAAACGTGCCAGCGCACGTCGGTATCATCATGGATGGCAATGGCCGCTGGGCGGCCTCGCGCGGCCTGCCCCGGCTGGAGGGACATCGCCGCGGTGCCGAGCGCCTGATCGAGGTCGTCGACGCTGCCATCGACCACGGGGTACGCTGCCTCACTCTCTATGCCTTCTCGGCGGAGAACTGGCGACGACCAGCGGAGGAGGTCGGCGGCCTCTTCAAACTCGGGGAATGGGTACTCCGCCTTCATCTCAGCCGCTTGGCTAAGAGGCGCGTACGCTTCCGCACCATCGGCGACCTCACCGCGATGCCTGAGTTCATCCGCATTCCCATCGAGGAGGCGGTGGCCTCCAGCCGCGACAACCAGGAGTTCGAGCTGGTCATCGCCCTCAACTACGGCTCGCGGCAAGAGACGGTGCGCGCCGCTCGCTCGCTCGCTACGGACGCCGCCGCCGGCCGGCTGGACCCCGCGACCATCGACTGGGAGATGCTCGCGGGGCGTCTCGAAACGGCCGGCTTGCCCGATCCCGACCTTATCATCCGGACCTCAGGCGAGTGTCGGTTAAGCAACTTCCTTCTCCTACAGGCGGCTTACGCAGAGATTGTCATCACGCCCACCTACTGGCCTGACTTCGGTGCAGAGGCCTTCGCGAGCGCTCTGCGCGAGTACGCCGGGCGCGAGCGTCGCTTCGGTCGGACAGGCGAACAGATGCGCCCCAACTCGCCCACCCCATGAGCAACGACTTCAAACCCGCGGCCATCCCCGCCCTCCTACAGCGCACTCTCAGCACGGTGGGCCTGTGGGTGCTGGTGCTGCTCTTCCTCTGGGTGTTTAGTCGCTACGACCTGGTGCAGGTCGGTGGCTTCCTTGCCCTGCTGGGAGTGGGCCTCGCAGCACAACTCGAGACCTATCGCATCCTGCGTAAGACAGGCGCCGAGCCCAACGTGACTGTCGGCCTGCTCTGCGGAGGTGGTCTCCTGACGGCGCAGTTCCTCGGCATGCTCGCGGTCGATAGCAATGTCGCCCTCATCGGCATGGCCTGGGCTGGCTTCCTGCTCACCTTGCTCCACCGGCCCGGCGAGACCAAGACCTGGGTAATTCGCAACCCCACGGTCTTTGGCCTGCTCTATGTCCCCTTCCTGCTATGCTTCCTCGGGGCTTTTATCGGCTGGAAAAACCAAGGTAGACCTGACGGACTCTGGCTGGTCATTTGGGTCATCGCGGTGACCAAGTTCACAGATGTCGGAGGGCTACTCATCGGCGTCCCCTTCGGCCGACGCAAGATCGCCCCGAATGTCAGCCCCGCCAAGAGCTGGGAAGGCTGCGTGGGAGGCGTCATCCTCTCTTGTGCGGTCGGCGCCGCTGGAGCTTGGGCCTTGGGCGAGTGGGCGAGCATCGACTTTCATCCGGCCAAGGGCGCACTGTTCGCCCTGCCGCTCGCCCTGTTGAGCATTCCCTCCGACCTCGTCGAATCGCACCTCAAGAGACGAGCGGAGGTAAAGGACTCGGGATCGACTATTCCCGGCATCGGTGGGGCCCTCGACCTCATCGACTCGCTCCTACTCGTGGCACCCTTCGCCTACTTCCTCCTCTCGGGGCTAGCCCGCACCCGAATCGGCTGAGATGGCAGGCGGCCCCGAGCTGCGCCTGCTGACCGGACCGACCGCGGCTGGCAAGACCGACGCGGCCCTCGCTTGGGCTGATGCCACGGGTGGGGAGATTCTTTCCTGTGACTCGGTCTGCGTCTACCGCGGGCTGGACATTGGATCGGCCAAGCCTACCTCGGCCGAGCGCGTTCGCGTCGTCCACCATGGGCTCGACCTCGCCGACCCGGGCGAACGGTTCTCGGTCGAAGCCTATGTGCGGCATGCGCGAGAGGTCATCGACGACTGCGCACGGCGAGGGCGCCCCTTGATGGTGGTGGGCGGAAGTGGGTTCTACCTCGCTGCCTTCTTCGGCCCTGTGACGGATGAGCTGGTCATTCCTGAATCCACTCGGACAGAAGTCCGGGGCCTCCAGGAGAAAGGCATCAGCGCGCTCCGCGAACGACTCGAGGCACTCGAGGGCGGCGCCTTGCCGGCTTGGCTCGACGTCGACAATCCCATCCGTCTGGCCAAGGCGCTGGAGCGGCGGCTTGCTTCGGGACGTGACCTCGCGAGCCTGCGCGAGGCTTTCCTCGCCCGACCCGGGCCCTTCGCAGGACTCCAGGTGAGGGCAGAGGTCATCGACCGTCCTGACGACGAGCTTCGCGGACGTATCGTTGCCCGCACGCGCAGGATGCTATCGGAGGGCCTGCTCGAAGAAGCCCGCCAGCTGGCGGCCTTGCGATTGCCCGGCGACCTTCCTGCCGTCCGTGCCGTCGGCTACCGCGAAGCCCTCGCCTGGGTACAGGGAGGGGAGGCTGGCAGCCTCGCCGATCTGGCCGAAGCCATCGACCACGCCAGCTGGAGGCTGGTCGGTAGCCAACGCAAGTGGTTCCGGCGCCTCGGCTTGGGAAAACCCAGCTCCTAGAGAGGGGCTTGCCTCCCGGCTTGCCCTCCCCCGGCATTTCAGCCTAAAAGAGCCTTTCAATCCCACCCCACACGCCATGCCCCTCAAAAAAGACCTCCCCCTCCCCGACATCACCCTGAAGGCCAAGACCGATGCCGGACTGGTCGACGTCAACCTCCGCCGCAACGTGGGCAAGGGTCCCACCGTCATCCTCTTCTTCCCCCTCGCTTTCACCGGTGTCTGCACCGACGAAATGTGCAAGGTCACGCATGACCTCGACGCCTACAAGGCCCTCAAGGCCGACGTCATCGCTATCTCAGTCGACAGCCCCTTCGCCCAAGAAGCCTGGGTCAAGGCCAACAACATCAGCATCACCGTTGCTTCCGACTTCAACCGGGTCGCCATCAAGGCCTTCAAGGTCGTCGACAACAAGGTCATTGCCGCCATGACCGGCCTCCAGAAGGTCGCCAAGCGCTCCGTCTTCGTCGCCGACAAGTCCGGTAAGATTGTCCACGTCGAGGCCAAGCGCGACCCCAAGCAGCTGCCCAACTTCGCCAAGGTCAAGCGCGCCATCGGCGCCTAAGCCCCTCGACTATAAAAAGGCGGTGGTCGGGCTTGCCCCGACCGCCGCCTTCGTCTTTCTAGGGGCGTTCGCCGCCTGCGGCGACTCCCTACCTTCCACGACTGAAGCCCATGAGCACCCCCCGAGATCCCTTCAACGCCCTTCGCACCCTCTCCGCTGGGGAAAGGTCCGGAAAGTACTACTCCCTCGCCGCACTCGAGGAAGCTGGGCTCGGCAAGGTCTCCCGCTTGCCCGTCTCCATCCGCATCGTCCTCGAGTCCGTCCTGCGCAACTGCGACGGCGTGGCGGTGACCGAGCAGGACGTGCGTACCCTGGCCGGCTGGAACGCTGCCAAGCCAGTCGATACCGAAATCCCCTTCGTCGTTGCACGCATCGTGCTGCAAGACTTCACCGGGGTACCCCTGCTCGTCGACCTCGCCGCCATGCGCGAGGCGGTCGCCCGTCTGGGCAAGGACAGCTCCGTCATCGAGCCCCTCGTGCCCGTCGACCTCGTGGTCGACCACTCCGTTCAAGTGGACCGAGCCGGTACGCCCGACGCCTTCCGGGCCAACCTCGCCCTCGAGTTCAACCGCAACCGCGAACGCTACGAGTTCCTCAAGTGGGGCATGCAAGCCTTCGAGACCTTCGGCGTCATCCCCCCTGCCATCGGCATCGTCCACCAGGTCAACCTCGAGCACCTCGCCAAGCTGGTCTTTGAAAAGGACGGTATCCTCTACCCCGACACGCTCGTCGGCACCGACTCGCACACCACCATGATCAACGGCCTCGGCGTGGTCGGCTGGGGCGTGGGAGGCATCGAGGCCGAGGCCGGCATGCTCGGACAGCCCGTCTACTTCCAGACCCCCGAGGTCATCGGCGTCCATCTCCGCGGCGCGCTCCGCGAGGGCGTCACCGCGACCGACCTGACCCTCCGCCTGACCGAGGTGCTCCGTAAGGCCAAGGTGGTGGGCAAGTTCGTCGAGTTCTATGGCGCGGGCACCGAAGCCCTCTCCCTCGCCGACCGCGCCACTATCGCCAACATGGCTCCGGAATACGGAGCGACCATGGGCTTCTTCCCAGTCGACGATAAGGCCCTCGCCTACCTCCGCGCGACGGGTCGCGACGAAGATCAAATCGCCCTCGTCCGCGCCTACTACCAGGCCCAAGGCCTCTTCGGCGTGCCCAAGGACGGCGCCATCGACTACACCCAAGTCGTCGAGCTCGACCTCTCCTCGGTCGTCCCCTGCGTCTCCGGACCCAAGCGCCCCCAGGACCGCATCGACCTGCCCCGCCTACGCGAGACCTTCGACACCCTCTTCACCGCACCCAAGGAAAAACAAGGCTTCGCCAAGGATGCTTCCTCACGCAAGGACACCGCGCCCGTCGGCGCCTCCGAGCGCAAGCTCGGCCACGGCTCGGTAGTCATCGCGGCCATCACCTCCTGCACCAACACCTCCAACCCCTCGGTCATGCTCGCCGCGGGCTTGCTCGCCCGCAAGGCGGTCGAACGCGGCCTGCGCGTCAACCCTGACGTGAAGTGCTCCCTCGCCCCGGGCTCGCGCGTGGTCACCGACTACTTGGCTGAAACCGGCCTGACCCCCTTCCTCGACCAGCTAGGCTTCAACCTCGTCGGCTACGGCTGCACCACCTGCATCGGTAACTCCGGACCCCTCGACGCGGACATCGAGAAGGCAATCAAGGACGGCGACTTGGTCACCGCCTCCGTCCTTTCCGGCAACCGTAACTTCGAGGCGCGCGTCCACGGCTCCGTCCGGGCCAACTTCCTAATGTCACCGCCACTGGTGGTAGCCTTTGCCCTCGCAGGCCGGGTCGACATCGACCTCGACGCCGACCCCCTTGGCACCGGCTCCGATGGCAAGCCCGTCTACCTGCGTGACATCTGGCCCAGCCGCGCCGAGATTGAGGCGGCCGAACTCAAGGGGCTGCGTCCCGCGATGTTCAAGTCGAAGTACGCCCCCGAATCCCTGGCCGAGGCGACCGCTGAGTGGAAGTCCGTCCAAGGTGGCACCGGCGCCCGCTTCTCTTGGCGCGAGTCCTCGACTTACATCCAAGAGCCGCCCTTCTTCCGCAACTTCTCCATGACCCCTTCGGCGGTACCCTCGCTCAAGGGGCTCCGCCCCCTCGCCCTGCTCGGCGACTCGGTCACCACCGACCACATCTCTCCCGCTGGCTCGTTCCGCGAGGAGACTCCCGCTGGCAAGTTCCTCCTCGCTGCCGGCGTGGCCAAGGCCGACTTCAACTCCTACGGCTCGAGGCGCGGCAACGACCGCATCATGACCCGCGGCACCTTCGCCAACACGCAGGTAAAGAACCGCATGGCCGGGGGCAAGGAGGGTGGCTTTACCCAGCTCCAGCCCGACGGCACCATCGTGCCCATCTATGATGCCTGCCAGACCTACGCCCAGCGCGAGGCCGGCTTGATCGTCTTTGGCGGCGTCGACTACGGCATGGGTTCGTCGCGCGACTGGGCTGCCAAGGGCACCGCCCTGCTCGGCGTCCGGGCGGTGGTCGTCAAGTCCTTCGAGCGCATCCATCGCTCCAACCTCCTCGGCATGGGCGTCCTCCCCCTCGAGTTCCAGCCTGGCCGCGGAGCCGAGGAGATCGGCCTCGATGGTACCGAGACCTTCGACCTCGAGGGCCTCTCCGCCCCGGTCAAGCCCCGTCAGGCGGTCACCCTCGTCATCCGCCGCGCCGACGGGCGGGTCGACCGCGAGCCCCTCGTGGCCCGCATCGACACCGCTATCGAGGGCGAATACTACCGCCACGGCGGCATCCTGCCCTACGTCCTCCGGCAGATCCTGCGCTGAGCCGGCTTACCCGGTTGCCTTCGGCCGCTAGCGTGTCCCACTGCTCCCCATGCCCATCAAGGTAGGACTCATCTCGCTCGGCTGCGCCAAGAACCTGATCGACTCCGAGATCATGGTCGGCCACCTCGCCCAGGCCGGCATGGTGATGACAGGCGACGCCCGCGAGGCCGACGTCGTTATCGTCAACACCTGCTCCTTCATCGACGCCTCAAAGCACGAGGCCCTCGAAGCCATCTATGAGATGAGCGACGGTAAGGCCACCGCCCGGCGCAAGGGACAGAAACTCATCGTCGCTGGCTGCATGGCCCAGCGCTACCAAGGCGCGCTTCCCGTGGTCGAGGGAGCCAAGGGTCGGGTCGAGCTGCCCAAGGTCGATGCCTTCATCGGCCTCGACGAAGTCACCCGTATCGTGCCCGTAATCAAGAAGGTTCTCGCTGGGGATGCGGGTCGTCTCGAGTTCCTCGCCAAGACCACCACTTTCATCCCCGACTTCGACACCCCGCGCTTCCGCCTCACCCCGCGGCACGCGGCCTACATCAAGATTGCCGAGGGCTGCAACCACCCCTGCTCGTTCTGTATCATCCCGCGCATCCGCGGGCGACATCGCAGCCGCACCGTCCCCTCGGTCGTGCGCGAAGCCATCCAGCTCGTGGCCGAGGGCGTGCGCGAGATCAACCTGATCTCACAGGACACTACCTACTTCGGGATGGACCGCTGGACAGAGACTCGGCCCAACCCGCGCAGCCCGGTCGACTCCTCCAAGGGAGACTCCCTCGCCTCACTCCTGCGCGAGCTCGACCAAATCGAGGGCGACCATTGGATTCGCCTGCTCTACACCCACCCCGCGCACTGGAGCGATGAACTCATCACCACGATCGCCCACTCGCGGCACGTCGCGCGCTATGTCGACATCCCCCTGCAGCACATCTCCGACCGCATGCTCGCCGCCATGCAGCGCGAGACCGATGGTGCCCACATCCGAGGTCTCATCCGGAGGATGCGCGCCGGCATCCCCGGGCTGACCATTCGCACTACCTTTATCGTCGGCTTCCCCGGGGAGACCGAAGAGGACTTCGAGGAGCTCCTCGAATTCCTCCGCGAAGCACGCTTCGACCGAGTGGGCGTCTTCCGCTACTCACGCGAAGAGGGCACCAAGGCGGCTAAGCTCGAAGGTCAGATCCCCGACGACGTCCGCCAGTCGCGCTGGGAGAGGGCCATGGCCCTCCTCCGCGAACTCTCGGCCGAGCGCCTCAAGGCCATGGTCGGCAAGCGGCTCCGCGTGCTCGTCGAGAGCCCTGGGGTAGCCCGGGGCGAAGGTGATGCTATGGAAATCGACGGCACTGTCGCAGTGCCCAAGTCGCTCCCGGTCGGCGAGTTTGCCGAGGTTACCGTGACCGGCGCCCACGAATACGACCTCGTCGCCCGCTGAGGGTCACTCGCCGCTGGTACCGTTCTCCGCCGCAGCGGCCGACGCCGGTGTGTCCGAGAGGCGGACAAGGGCATCGAGCGAGGCGAAGTGACGCGTCCAGTCGGTCATGTCGGGCAGGTCGCCGACCACGCTGGCGAAGAGCTCGCGCTTCTCCTGCTTGAGAGCCTCGATACGCTCCTCGACCGTACCCGGGGCAATCATCCGGTAGATGAGGACGCTGTTGCGCTGACCAATGCGGTGTACGCGATCCACTGCCTGGGCCTCGACCGCCGGGTTCCACCAAGGGTCGAGGAGGAAGACATACTCAGCGGTGTTAAGAGTGATGCCAGTGCCGCCGGCCTTGAGGGAAGCGATGAAGACGGCGGCGCCCTTGGCCTCGCGGAAGGACTCCACGGGCGTGGCCCGGTCCTTGGTCTCACCCGTCAGCTCAAAGATAGGTAGCCCGGGAAGCTCGCGTGCGAGGGCGGCTTTGACCCGCTCGAGCAGGCTAACGAACTGCGAGAAGACGACCGCCTTAGATCCATTGGCAGCGGCCTCGGCGAGCTTCGAGACGAGCAGCGATACCTTGGAGGAGTGAATGGGGTCGGAGTTGCCGTTGTCAGGCAGCAGCCCAGGGTCGCAACAGACCTGTCGCAGGCGCATCAGCAGGGTGAGGACCGAGGTGGCATCCCGGCGCAGCAGGCCGCCGAGATCGCCATCGAGGCCGCTGCCCTCGGTGAGCCCGGCGTAGAGCCGGCGTTGCTCGAGGGTGAGAGGACAAGGAAGAATAACCTCGAGCTTGTCTGGGATGTCGGAGGCGACATCCCGCTTGAGCCTTCGCAGGATGAAGGGTGAGACCTGGCGGCGGACCCGGCCGAGCGCAGCGGTGGGATCGCGCAGCACCATTTTCTCAAAGGCCGCGCGCTTGCCCAAGAGGCCAGGCATGAGGAATCGGAAGATGGTCCAGAGGTCGGTCGGTCGGTTCTCCAACGGGGTGCCCGTGATGGCGATGCGATGCGCAGCGTTGATCTCGAGGCAGGCATGCGTGGTCTTCGAGTCAGGGTTTTTAATCGCCTGCGCTTCGTCGAGGACGGCATAGCCGAAGCGCGTGCGGGCGAGCAGGGGCGCATGGCGGCGGAGCTGAGTATAACTCGAAACCCAGACGCGCGGCGTAGGGTCGCGCTCGAAGTCGTGGTCCGCCGTAAGCACGGCGGTGGAAAGGCTCGGCTGGAAGCGAGCAATCTCCGCGATCCAGACCGGGATGACGCTGGCCGGACAGACAATCAGGGCCCTCCCCTCGAGGGGGCGAGTGGCGAGGAGCGAGAGGACTTGGACGGTCTTGCCCAAGCCCATCTCATCGGCCAGCAGCGGGTGAGCGCCGAGTTCGCAGAGGCGGGCAAGCCAGGCCACGCCGCGGGCTTGGTAGGGACGGAGGTAGGCGGGCAAGCCGACAGGCTCGGGCGGCTCGCGCAGAAGGTCGTCTTTCCAGACGCGGAGATCGTCGTTGAGACGGAGGGCACCAACGGCCGCATGGTCGAAGAGCGAGAGCAGGAGGTAGCGAGGGATATCGCCATCCTTGCCGCGCCAATCCTCCGAGAAGTCGGCCACCGCAGCGTTGTAGGCCACGACACCCTTGCCTGGCAGGATGACGGGACGGCCGCCCGCCTTGAGGAGCAGCTTCTGCTCCGCCACACCGAGGCGATGCCCACCCGCCTTGAGGCGCCAAGTCAGGCGGAAGGCCCCAGCGCTGTCAGCCGTGGACTCCGCCTCTGCGTCGATGGCTACCTGGAGCTGCTCGTTGCGGAAGATGGAAAGACAGTCATCGCCGACTAGCCGGAAGCGCCGACGCCAATCGGCAAGCTCCTCGCGCACGAAGCGCTCGATACGGCCGATGTTGTCGATCTCCCAACTACCAGCCTGCTTGTTGTAGACGAAGCCGGCCCGGTGGGCGACGGTGTTAAAGCGGAAGAGGGTCTGGCGCTGCTCATCCGAGAGCTCCTCGGCGGGGATGGCACCAGGTCCGAAGCAACGCTGATCCTTGCGACCCTGACCGACCCAGGCACCCGTCAGGCTCAGACGATCTGAATCAAGCGCGAAGGCGACCTGCAGCCGGAGCGGGTCTGGATCGACGGGCGCCGGGACGACCTCGGGCGGGGGCGGCTCTGGCTCGGGTGCGACAGATTCACCAAGGGGATCAATTTCGTCGGCGAGCAACTCCTCGACCTCGTACACAGCAAGCACGGCATAAGGGGCACCATTGTGCTCCTCGGAGAGCGAGGTGCGCCACTGCAGGGCACCCTGGGAGACCTCAAGCACCACGCGTACCGAAAGCTCTTCGTTCTTAGCCACGACCTCGGCGGCCTCCGGACGCAGCTCGATGCTCCGGGCCGAACCCTCGGCATAGAGGCGGCGACCTTCCGCGAGATCCTTGCGACCAAACCCCTTCTCCCAACCGTCGGGAAGGGCGGAAAACCACCTCTCCAGCGCCTCGGTGGAGTAGGACCTTGTTGCCGGCCTGGGGTTAGGCATGCGCGAAAAAAAGAACATACCCCGCGCGTTGGCACCAAGCAAGGGGGAAAGGCCCGCTTGCAGGCGCCTCAAACTGCTTAAAATACCTTGTTTTCTATTGTTTTCAGCCCTCTTTCGGGAATCGTAAGAGTCCCTCGAACATCACGCGTATTCACATGAGGCATCTCAGCATCGGAAATCAGTGGAACGCCGACTTGGTCGAGCACCAGCAGGCGCTCTGGCGCAAGGACCCCCAGTCCGTCGATGCCGAGTGGCGAGCCTTCTTCGAGGGCTTCGAGCTTGGTACCACCCAGCCGACTCCGCCCAAGGGAGCCAAGGCTACCGGTGCAGAGCCTGAAGGCCAGTCCACCGTCCTTGCGGCCATCCATGCCTTCCGCACCCTCGGGCACCTGCAGGCGGCGACCAATCCGCTCTTCCCCTCCAAGCCCCACCCTGAACTGAGCGATGCTGCACTCGGCATCGATAAGCTCCCGGCTGACTTCGCCTTCGGCACGGGCGACTTCCTCGGTGGCCAGCGCATGACAGCCGCGCAGGTGGCTGCGCGCCTCCGCGAGACCTACTGCTCGGCCATCGGGGCCGAGGTCATGCACATCCAGGACAGCGAACGCCGACGCTGGCTCCTGCAGCGTATCGAGGCCAGCGGCCTCCGTCCCGCTTACGACAAGGCCGCCAAGACGCGCTTCCTCTCCGCGGTCGTCCGGGCGGAGCAGTTCGAACGCTTCGTCCATCGCACCTTCGTCGGTGCCAAACGCTTCTCGGTCGAGGGTGGCGAGTCCGTCATGGCCTCACTCGAGCAGATCATCGAGCGCTCCCCCGAGCTCGGCGTGTCCGAGGTTGTCCTCGGGATGGCCCACCGCGGGCGCCTCAACGTCCTGATCAACACTTGCGGTAAGCGCGCCGAAGCCCTCTTCAAGGAGTTCTCCGAGCAGCACCTGCCCGACACCACCCATGGCGACGGCGACGTGAAGTATCACCTCGGCTACGAGAGCGAGCGCCTCACCTCCACCGGAGCCAAGGTCGGCATCTCCCTCGCCTACAATCCCAGTCACCTCGAGGCGGTCAACCCCGTCGTGCTCGGACGCGCCCGCGCCCGGATGGACAAGCGCGGAGACACCACCAAGCGCGCCTCCGCCCTCACCGTGCTCATCCATGGCGACGCCGCCATGGTCGGGCAAGGCGTCGTGGCTGAGACTCTCAACCTCGGCGGGCTAGAGGGTTATCGGGTGGGCGGCACGCTCCACTTGGTGGTCAATAACCAGATTGGTTTCACCACCGAGCCCGACGAGTCGCGCACCTCGCGCTACTGCACGGACCTAGCTAAGTCGATCGAAGCCCCCATCTTCCATGTCAACGGCGACGCGCCCGAGGCCGTCGTCCTCGCCACCGAAATCGCGCTCGAGTACCGTGCCCGTTTCGGCGCCGACGCAGTGGTAGACGTCGTCTGCTTCCGGCGACACGGGCACAACGAGACCGACGAGCCCCTCTTCACCCAACCCTTGCTCTACCGGGCCATCGGCAACCACCCCACGCTCTCCGACATCTACGGCGCGCGCCTTGCCGCTGAAGGCACCCTTACCCAGCAAGAATTACACGACCTACGGGCCGGCTCCGAGGCCTCCCTCAGCGTAGCCCAAGACAAAGCCAAGGCCGCCCTCGCCGAGGATCAGGCCAAGCGCGCTGGCCAAACCCCCGCCGTTCGCCCCTTCCAGTCGCCCTATACCTTCGAGGCCCCTACCGCCGTCTCAGCGGCAGAGTTGGCCGCGGCCGCCACTTCCCTCTGGACCCTACCCGCAGGCTTCAAACCCAACACCAAGATCCAGCGCCTGCTCGACGCCAAGGCCGAGTCCTTCCGCGCCGGTACGGCCTTCGACTGGTCGCTCGGCGAGGGCCTCGCCTTTGCTACCCTCCTGCGCGAAGGCCACGCAGTGCGCATCTCAGGTCAGGACGCTGAGCGTGCCACCTTCTCCCACCGCCACGCCGTCCTTCACGATGCCGACTCGGGGGCCAACCACACACCCCTGGCTCATGCCGGCAAGGGGTCTTTCGAGGTCGTCAACTCACCGCTCTCAGAGTACGCCGTGCTCGGCTTCGACTACGGCTACTCACTCGACCGTCCCGACGCGCTGACTATCTGGGAGGCCCAGTTCGGCGACTTCGCCAATGGTGCCCAAATCGCCATCGACCAATTCCTTGCTTCGGCGGAATCCAAGTGGCGCGTGTTCAGCAACCTCACCCTGCTCCTTCCGCACGGCTACGAGGGCCAGGGTCCGGAGCATTCCTCGGCCCGTCTTGAGCGCTTCCTCCAGCTCTGCGCCGAGAATAATCTACAGGTCGTCTATCCCTCCACCCCCGCGCAACTCTTCCACGTCCTGCGCCGGCAACTCAAGTCCGAGGTGCGCAAGCCCCTCGTGGTAATGACGCCCAAGAGCCTGCTTCGGCACAAGGCCTGCGTCAGCACGGCCGCGGCCTTCACCTCCGGAGGCTTCCAAGAGTTCCTCGCCGACCCGGCACCGCCGACCAAGCCGACCCGCCTCGTGCTCTGCACGGGCAAGGTCTACTACGACCTCGACGCCGCCCGCACCGAGCGCAAGGACGTCGCCACCGCGCTGGTCCGAGCGGAGCAACTCTACCCCTTCAATGCCGCCCAACTCCGCGGTCTTTGGGAAAAGCTGGGCAAGCCCTCCAAGGTGGTCTGGTGCCAGGAGGAGCCCCGCAACATGGGTGCATGGTCATCCGTCTCCGAGGCCATCGAAGCCGCCCTCGGCATCCGGCCGGTCTACGCCGGGCGCGACGCCGCCGCGTCCCCTGCGGTCGGGTCTCTCAACGTCCACCGCATCGAGCAGGCGGATTTGATCGACCAGGCCTTCAGGGTCTAATGAATAGATTTGCCTAGGCCCCCCATCCGCCTAGGGTAATCTAGTCCTGAACCCATGGTTCGACTCCTTGCCCTGCCGGCCTTTCTCGCCGCCGCACAGACCTCGGCCCTGAGCATCGTCTTTACCGACGTGGGCGAGACCCCGATGTCCGCCGAGGCCCTCGCTGGCTTCCAGGCCGGGGCTGACATCTGGGAAGCCGTCCTCCTCGACCCCGTCACGGTGAGGATCGACATCGCTATGCGCAACTTCGGTGCCGGCAATGAGAACATCATCGGCCAGGCCAGCTCCTCCATACTGCAAGCCGACTTTTCCCAGTACCGCACCGCCTTCGCCGCCGACGCCCAGAGCGCGGCCGATACCGCAACCCTCGCCACCCTGCCCCTCGGCTCGACCTACCAGAGACTCATCAACCAGACCAACGATACGCCCGAGGTCAACGGGGACTACTTCGTACCTTGGGTTCACACCGAGTCGCAGATTTACCTCAATCGAGCCAACGCCAAGGCCCTCGGCATCCTCTCCGCCAACGCAGCAGGGGTCGACGCCGAGATTGAGTTCAACACCTCCTTCGCCTTCGACTTCAACCGGGCCGATGGCATCAACTTTTTCCAGATGGACTTTATCGGTGTCGCCGCCCACGAAATCGGCCACGCCCTCGGCTTCATCAGCATCGTCGACTACATCGATACCATCCCAGGCGACGCGACCTTCTTCAAGCACATGCCCCTGGACTTTCTCCGCTACTCCGCGGATAGCCAGGCTCTCGGACTGACGGATGTGGGCGGGGGTACCGTAGCCAAGTACCTCCTCATCGACGGTAGCACCATTGCCATGTCCACCGGGGTAAACCTCGGCGACGGCCAGCAAGCCTCCCACTACAAGGACAACCTCGGCCTTGGCATGATGGACCCCACCGCCTCCCTCGGAGAGCTCAGGACCGTCTCAGCCAACGACCTCCTCGCCTTTGATGCCATCGGCTGGGACCTCACCGCCATACCTGAGCCCTCGACCTTCGGGCTGGGGCTGGGCGGTCTGGCGCTTGCCCTTGCCGCCCGCAGAAGCCGTCGCCGCCGCTAAGCAGGCTCAAGTCCGCGAACCAACCCGAGAAATCGGGTTTTCCGTTGAAACAGCCGCCGCACCCGCCCACATTGGCGGGCACTTTCATGGCTCTCGACGTCAAGATCCCTCCCATGGGCGAATCCATCACCGGGGGCCTGCTCGCCGCCTGGCTCGCTAAAGATGGCGACACCGTGCGCAAGGGCCAACCCCTGTTCTCGCTTGAGACAGATAAAATCACGTCGGAAGGCACTGCTGAGGCCGACGGCGTCCTCCGAATCTCCGTCGCCGCCGGGTCCGAGGTGACCATCGGCCAGGTCATTGCCAAGCTCGAGCCTGCCGCAGCTGGATCAGCCCCTGCTCCTGCCGTCGCCATACCTACGTCAGCCACCCAGGCGCCTACCCCCGCCCAAGCCACTGCCCCGGCAAAGCCCCACGCCGTACCCACCGGAGAGATGTCACCCGCTGTCCGGCGTATCGCCGCCGAGACTGGTCTCGACCCCGCCGGCGTCGCCGGCACCGGTAAGGCTGGCCGCGTGACCAAGGGCGATATGCTCGCCGCCCTCGAGGGAGGCGCCCCCATTCGCGCCGCTGCCGCGCCCGCCGCTTCCGAGCCCGCCGCACCCGCTGCCATCGCCAAGGCTCTCGATCGCCCGAGCGAGGGTCGACACACCCGGCGTAAGATGTCCCCCTTACGTCGTAAGATCGCCGAACGCCTCGTGCTGGCGAAGTCCGAGACCGCCATGCTAACCACCTTCAACGAGGTCAACATGGCACCGGTGATGGAGTTCCGGAAGCGCTACGGCGAGGAGTTCCTTAAGAAGCACGGCGTCAAGCTGGGCTTCATGTCCTTCTTCACCAAAGCCGTCGTCCAGGCCCTCCGCGAGGTGCCCCAAGTCAACGCCACCATCGAGGGCGACGAGATTGTCGAGAACCACTTCTACGATATCGGTGTAGCGGTCGGCACAGAGAAAGGCCTGATGGTCCCCGTCGTGCGCGATGCCGACCAGCTCTCCTTCGCCGACATCGAGCGCACCATCGGTGACTTCGGTAAGCGAGCCCGGGATGGCAAAATCCAGATGGCCGACCTCCAAGGCGGCGTCCTCACCATCTCCAATGGCGGCATCTACGGGTCGATGCTCTCCACCCCCATCCTCAACCATCCCCAACCCGCCATCCTCGGGCTCCATGCCATTATCGAGCGTCCCGTTGCCGAGAACGGCCAGGTCGTCATCCGTCCGATGATGTACCTCGCTCTCTCCTACGACCATCGCCTCATCGACGGCAAAGAAGCGGTGACCTTCCTGGTCAAGGTGCGCGACAGCATCCAGGACCCCCAGCGCCTGCTCTTCGGCGTCTGAACCCCTTTACCATGTCCCAACTCGATCTCGTCATTATCGGCTCTGGCCCCGGCGGCTACGTCTGCGCCATCAAGGCCGCCCAGCTCGGCCTCAAGGTCGCGCTGGTGGAGAAGGACCCCCACCTCGGGGGCACCTGCCTCAACATCGGCTGCATCCCCTCCAAGGCTCTCCTGCATTCCACCGAGGTCTACGCCCAAGCCGTCCACGGCAAGAAGCATGGCCTAGTTGGCGGCGACAAGCTCGGGTTTGATGTGGGTGCCATGATGGCCAACAAGGATAAGGTCGTCAGCCAGCTCCGCGGGGGCGTTAAGACGCTCGTCTCCAAGCGCGGTGTGGAAATTGTGGCTGGCCTCGGTCGGCTCGTCGGTCCCGGCAAGGTGGTCGTCCGTTCCGACAAGGGCGAGCGCGTGCTCGAGACCCGGAATATCGTCATCGCCACTGGCTCGGTGCCAGTCGAGCTCCCCTTCATGAAGTTTGACGGCGAGACCGTCATCTCCTCCGACCAAGGTATCGCCCTGCCCAAAGTACCTGAGCGCATGGTCGTGGTCGGTGCCGGCGCCATCGGCCTCGAGCTCGGCTCGGTCTGGGCCCGCCTCGGCTCCCAGGTCACGGTGGTCGAGATGCTGACCACCATCGGAGGTCCCAACTTTGACACCGACGTGGCCAAGGCCGCTCAAAAAGCCTTCGA
Organism: Opitutia bacterium; assembly: GCA_041306485.1. Classification (GTDB taxonomy): domain Bacteria; phylum Verrucomicrobiota; class Verrucomicrobiia; order Opitutales; family UBA953; genus UBA8828. Next base: position 19,707 of record JBFZFD010000037.1, read on the forward strand.
GGCCCAGGGCATCCGCTTCGAGCTCGGTGCCAAGGTGACCGGCGTCAAGCGCTCCGCTTCGGGCGCGGCGCTCACCGCCGAGCGTGACGGCAAAGTCCTCGAGTTCCCCGCCGACCGCATCCTCGTCGCCGTCGGGCGCAAGGCCAACACCACCGGTTTGGGCGCAGCCGAGGCCGGGCTCAAACTCGATGATCGCGGCCGCATCGTCATCGACGACCATTACCGCACCAACCTCCCCGGCGTGCATGCCATCGGCGACGTAGTCGTCGGCCCCATGCTCGCCCACAAGGCCGAGGAAGAAGGAGTAGCCGTGGCCGAGCTCATCGCGGGCAAGCCCGGGCACGTCAACTACGGGGCCATCCCCGGCGTCATCTACACCGAGCCTGAAGTCGCCAGCGTCGGGCTGAGCGAGGCCGAGGCCCAGGCCAAGGGCATTGAAGTCCGGGTGGGCAAGTTCGCCCTCCAAGCCAACGGACGCGCCATCGCCACCGATGCCACCGCCGGCCTGGTCAAGGTCGTAGCCTGCGCCAAGACCGACAAGGTCCTCGGCGTCCAGATGGTCGCCAAAGGCGCCTCCGAGATGATCGCCGCCGCCTGCGCCCACATCGAGTACGGCGGCAGCGCCGAGGACATCGCTCGCACCTGCTTCGCCCACCCCACCCTGTCGGAATCCTTCAAGGAAGCCGCCATGGCGGTCTCCAAGACCAGCATTCACTCGCTCTGATACCCTTAGGGTAGTTTTGCGGTGGCAAAAGGGGCATAATGCCCCTTTTTTCATGGTTCCCATGGAAGTCCACATCGACGGCAAATTCTTCCCCAAGTCCGAGGCCAAGATTTCGGTCTTCGACCACGGCTTCCTCTACGGCGACGGCATCTTCGAGGGCATCCGCCTCTACGCGGGCAATGTCTTCCGCCTCGACGAGCACCTCGAGCGCTTGGAAATGTCGGCCAAGGCCATTTGCCTGACCCTGCCTTGGTCGCGCCAGGAAATCAGCGACATCGTCTGCGAGTCGTGCCGGCGCAACAACTTGACCGACGGCTATATCCGCCTGGTCATCTCGCGCGGCGTCGGCGACCTCGGACTCTCGCCCCGCAACTGCCCCCGTCCCTCCATCATCTGCATCGCGGACAAGATCAGCCTCTACCCTGCCGCGCTCTACACCGAGGGCATGCGCATCATCACGTCACCCACCCGGCGGATCAGCCCAGCGGCCCTGCCCCCGATGATCAAGTCACTCAACTACCTCAACAACATCCTCGCCAAGATTGAGGCCCAGCAGCACGGCTTCCACGAGTGCCTGATGCTCAACGAACAGGGCTTCGTGGCGGAGTGCACCGGTGACAATATCTTCCTTGTGCACAAGGGCCGTCTACTCACGCCCGCCTCACACGCCGGCGCCCTCATCGGCATCACCCGCCAAGTCTCGATGGAGATTGCCCGTGAGCTCGGCCTAGAAGTCGTCGAGACCAACCTCACCCGCTACGATGTCTGGAATGCCCAGGAGTGCTTCCTAACGGGGACTGCGGCCGAGGTCATCCCCGTTATCGAGGTCGACGCGCGCGTCATCGGCACGGGTAAGCCCGGGCCAGTCACTGGCCGCATCCTTGAGGCCTTCCGCCGCAAGGCCGCCTCCGAGGGTACCCGGATCCGCTGAGCAGGGGATGTCCGAGCCCGAGCCAGCTCTCGCCGGCGCCGATCGCGGCGTCCTGCGACGCTTGGTGGGCATCGCTTGGGAATACCGGCGGGACTGCCTCCTCCTGCTCGCCCTGCAGTTCATTCTAACCGGGCTAACCGTCGCCATCCTCGCCCTGACGGGGGCTGGTATCGACCTCGTGCGCTGGGCCTCCGACAGCTCCGCCAGCGCTCCTGCCCACCTCGACTGGCTACCCGCGGGGACCGCCCTTCAGTCCTGCCTCTGGCTGGCTGGCCTCATCCTCCTACTCGCTGTGCTACGCGCCGTACTCTCCTACGCCTATGGGGTCGCCTCGGTCAGCTTCCTCCACGGGCGAGTAGTCGTCGGCATGCGGGCGCGGGTCTATGCCAAGCTCCAACAACTGAGCTTCCGCTTCTTCGACACCAACGCCAGCGGCTCGATCATCAACCGAGTCACGGCTGACGCGCATTCCGTCCGCCTCTTCATCGAGGGTGTCGTCCTTCAAGTAGCCATCATCGGACTCACCTTGGTGGTCTGCGCCGCCTACATGTTCGCCACCGATTGGCGGCTCACGCTCGCCTGCCTCATCCTCCTGCCCGTCCAAATTCTCTACGCCATCCGATTCTCGCGCCGGGTGCGCCCTGCCTACGAGGAAAACCGCGAGCGCATGGACCGGCTGGTCCTGAGCTTCTCTGAGTCCATTCAGGGCATCCAAGCAGTAAAAGGACTTGCCGCAGAGGAGCGCGCCCTCGCTGCCTTCGCCACTCGTAACGAGGAGGTTAGGTCACAGAAGCAGGTTGTTATCGGCGAGGTCGCCACCTTCTGGCCGGTGATCGACGGACTCAACCACCTCTCGCTCTGCATCCTGCTCGGCTTCGGTGGCTGGCTGG
>JBFZFD010000038.1:0-10357 GCA_041306485.1 Opitutia bacterium
ATCCTCGCCGGTCTAGGCTACGATAATGGATAGCCTCGAGCAGGTGGGGTGTCGCGATACGCTCAGCCCCCGCCAGATCGGCAATCGTACGGGAGACCTTCAGTACCCGGTCGTAGGCCCTTGCCGAGAGGCCGAGGCGCTCCATGGCCTGCTGCAGGAGGTCGCCCTGCGCGCGCTCGAGCTCGGCATGAACGCGGAGCTCGGAGGGGCCCATCGCAGCGTTGCAGGCGCCAGGCTTACCCTTGAAGCGGGCCTGCTGGAGGGAGCGGGCGACCTGGACCCGGGATCGCATCGTGGCCGACGGCTCCCCTGGCTGGGTGGTGCGTAGTTCCTCGATGCCCAGCGCCGGGGCCTCGACTTGGATATCAATCCGGTCCAGCAGGGGCCCTGAGATGCGCGAGCGATAGCGTTGGATAATGGCAGGGGAGCAGCGACACTCGCGTAGACGGTCGCCGAGATGTCCGCAAGGGCAGGGGTTCATCGCTGCCACGAGCATCAGACGAGCCGGCAGGGTGATCTTGGCGGAAGCCCTTGAGACAGTCACCTGGCCATCCTCGAGGGGCTGCCTCAGCACCTCCAGGGCTGAGCGACGAAACTCCGGTAGCTCGTCGAGGAAGAGCACGCCATGGTGGGCGAGTGAGACCTCGCCGGGCCCGGGCATGGTGCCTCCGCCGATCAGCCCGACATCGCTGATGGTGTGGTGGGGTGAGCGGAAGGGACGACGCCAGGCTCGCTCAGCGGAGTCTCCCTGCAGTCCTGCAGCGGAGGCGATGGCGAGGATCTCAAGGAACTCGTCGGGTGTTGGCTCGGGGAGCAAGGTCGGTATGCGTCGGGCGATGAGCGACTTGCCTGAGCCGGGTGGACCGATGAGGAGAAGGTTGTGACCGCCAGCCACCGCCACCTCGGTGGCGCGTCGCACCGCGGCCTGACCCTTGACCTCCTCGAAATCAACTCCTTGCCCAGTGTGCCCGCGGCGGAACGGGCTGTCCTCGGGGGTGAGCGCCCGCAGGTTAAGTTGGCCTGTGAGGAAGCGCACTGCCTCGTCGAGCGAGCTAATCCCGTAGACGGCGATGCCCTCGACCAAGGCGGCTTCCTCGGCCGAAGCCTGGGGTAGGAGGACTCCGCGTAAACCTTGACGGCGAGCCATCAGCGCAATCGCTACGCCCCCGCGCACAGGACGAAGCGCGCCTGACAGGCTGAGCTCTCCAGCGAGTACCAAGCCAGCGCAGCGGGCCGGGTCCAGTCGGCCGAGCGCGGTGACCAGCCCAATGGCGATGGGCAGGTCGTAAAGGGCACCCTCCTTGCGTAGGTCGCCCGGCGCGAGGTTGACCGTGGTGTGCGTGTCCGGACGCTGCAGTCCGGTGTTGGCCATGGCGGAGAGCACGCGGTCCTCCGATTCCTTTACTGCGGCGTCAGGTAGGCCCACGATGAACAGGCCGAACTCGCCTATCTCGCCGGTGTTGACTTCGATATCGACGGGGACGGCCTCTACGCCGACGAGGGCCCCGGAACGGATGATGGCGAGCATGGGCCGAGGATGGCCTGGTTGGCGCCCGCTCCAACCATCCCCAGACGGGGTTGTATGCCCAAGGGGAAGTACCTCTATGCGCTAGGCGATTAGCCTCAGCAAGGTCTGGACCGACCCCGGGTGGCCCTTTTTACCGGGCAGGTGGTAGAAGGGCTCGGCGTGGATCAGGACGGGGTCGGTGGGCACCTCGGGGAAGAGGGTAGCATCGGCCTCCCTGACGAAGAAGGCATTGGCACCCGTTGCAGCATTGCAGCAGATGAGCCGGTAGCCGTGCTGGATGGCGAGCTGGCTCATCGAGGCGAGTGAGGCACCGAAATAGTCGTCGCCTGCCCAGCGGTGACTGGGGTTGTAGTCCATGATGAACTCAGTGGGGTAGGGGAAGCGGGCGTTGTACTCCACGATGACGAGGCGAGGGCGATGTCCTGCTTCCAGTAGCGCCGCGAGGATGGCATGGTCGTTGCCGTCGATGTCAATCGAGAGCACGTCGGGCGACGGGTTGGGCCCTAGGGTCTGGGCGACCAGCGCGACCACGTTCTCGCGTGTCACCCAGGCTTGGCTGAATCTCAGGCGAGAGGAGGCGGTCGGATCAAAGCAGAGGGATTGGCCGCCAATCCACGCCCCGCTCCAGCCTAGGGCAAGCAGGGCGAGAGTGTTGTTCTCGGAACCATCGCCGACGCCGATTTCGCAGAAGGTGCCGTGGCGGATGCCTTGGCGGCGAAGAATCTCCAAGGTTATACCGTCCTCGTCCGACTGCGCGAAGCCGATTCTACCGTAGCGACACAAGGGGTTTGGGTGCTCGGCCCGCCTACGTGCGAACTCGCGGAGGATCTCCAAGTCTGAGGGATGTACCGGCTGGGTCGGTTGGCGGCGCAGGCCTAGGCGACGGAGGAGTCCCATGGGTCAGGTGGTGGTGGCGGCGGCGAGGATGGCGTCGAGGTCGACATGGTTGGCCACGAGCTCCCGGATGAGGGGGATTTTGTCCTCATCCTCGGCCTGCGTCTTGACTGTCATGTTGTTGATGCGGGCGGTGACAGCGAAAGCCTCGGTCTCAACTGCCAGCAGCGGAATGCCCGCTGCGCTAAGCGCAGTTACGACGGAATCCGGGGGAAGGAGTCCGTTGGAGAGGAGGATGCCTGCCAGGGATTTGGCTGCTTCTGGGGTGGCGAGCGCCGCGAGCAGTTTCTCGCGGTCGCCTGAGACGATGAGAAGGGTCCCGGGCTTGTTAAGGTACTCGGCGGAGCGGCGGGCGGACATCGCGCCCATGATGACTCGTTGGACGCGACGGTTGCCCTTAGGGCGGTGCAGCCAGCGGGCGTGGGTGTCCTCGGCGACCTGGTTGAGGTTGGGGTAGACGAGGTTGTCGCGGAGGGGGAGTACCCCGAGCACCGGGAGGTTGAGGCGACGTAGCCCACGGCCGGCGTAGTCGCGGATGAACTCAATCTTGTCCGGCTGGACCTTGTTGAGGATGACACCGACAATCTCGACACCGGCCTGGCGGAAGAGAGCTTGATTGATGGCGAGCTCGTCGACGGGTTTGCCGATACCGCCGGCAGTGACCATCAACACGCGGCAGCCGAGCATGCGGGCATTATCCGCGTTAGATGCACCGAAGACGGAGCCCACCCCAGCATGACCGGAACCTTCGACCACGACGATATCCTTGTCGTAGGCAGCGCGATCAAAAGCCCGGCAGATGCGGTCAAGAAGGATGGGGCCGTTGGTTTCGGGGTCCTCGAGGAATTGCCGGGTGAAGTCGGGACCGATGGCGACGGGTGACATCGCTGCCATGGGGATATCCAAATTGAAGAGCGAGTTGAGCAGGAGTGTATCCTCGTCGACCTGGTCGTCACCGGATTGCACGATACGTTGGGCGATGGGCTTGATGTAGCCGACCTTCAACCCGCGGGCCCGCAGGGCAGCGGTCAAGCCGAGGCAGGTAGTGGTCTTGCCGTCGTTCATCCGCGTGGCCGCGACGAAGATGCGCGGCGTATCGGTGTTAAGCGGTCGGGTAAGGAGCCCCGGGGTGTCCTGACCAAAACGGCTGCGACCCGAGATGGCCATCGGATCAGGCCGCGGGCTTGCCGTCGACTGGGTAGAGGTAGCGCCGGTCGACGGCCTGAGCGGCCACGATGACGGCGGTGCCGAGGATATCGAGGGCGGAGGCCCCGCGTGAGATCTCGGCGGCTGGACGCTCGAGCCCCGTCAGGATTTGTCCATGGGCGGGGATGCCCGCGATAACCTGGACCATCTTGGAAGCGATGTTGCCCGAGTTGAGGTCGGGGAAGATGAGCACATTGGCTCGACCGGCGACAGGTCCTTCGACGCCCTTGGCCTCGGCGGTGAAGGCATCGAGGGCGGCATCTGCCTGCAACTCACCATCAATCTCCGCCGTGATACCAAGCTCGACTGCACGGCGGCGGGCGAGCTCGACCGCAGCCTTGACGCGCTGAATAGAGGAAGCTTTGGCGTTGGGGGCGTGGCTGCTGTAGCCGAGCAAGGCGACGCGGGGCATCAGGCCGGTGAGGTGGGCGGCGAGTCCTGCGGTGGTCACAGCGATGTCGGCCAATTGCTCAGCGGTGGGCTCGGGCACCACGGCGCAGTCGGCGAGGAAGAGCACGCCTTGACCGCCGAGCTTGGGATTGTCCTCGGATTCCAGGATGAGCATCGAGGAGACCGTCCGAACGCCCTCTTGTCGGGGCAAGGTCTGGAGCATGGCCCGGAGCCCGGAGGCGGCTGTGCTAGTGGCACCAGTGACGATGGCGTCAGCCGCGGCTGAGGCGACCATCATGCAGCCGAAGTAGTTGGAATTGAGTGCGAGCTCGGCGGGATCTCCCGAAAGGTTCGTCTGCCCATAGCGTTGGACCGAGGCGAGTTTCTCAGCGTAGGCCTTGAGCTCGTCGGCGCGCCCGGGCTCGAGTACACGAATGCCCTCGAGTGAAACATTGAGGCGTGCAGCGTTGATTTTGATGCGCTGCCGGTCTCCGAGCAGGATGGGCACGCCGAGCTTCTTGGTGGCAAACTGACGGGCAGCTTGGATGATACGGGGGTCGGCACCCTCGGTGAAGACCACCCGCTTGGGATGGTTTTGGAGTCGGGCGGAGAGGCGGGAAATCAGGCTCATGGTCGTCAGGTTCGCCGAGGGCGACCCCACTAACCTAGGCTAGCCCTAGCCCTTCGGGCGAGGATGAACCTGCTCAGCGCTTGACGGCCTTGAGGTCGAAACGGGGGAAGGCTGCCAAGGCTGCCTTGGTCTCCGCGGTCACGGGATAGCCCAACTGCTCGAAGAAGCCGCTGACATCCGACTTGGCGAATTGGCCGTAGCGCACGACGAACAGGTTTTGCTGCGAGGGTAAGTCCTTGGCGCCAGCCGCCGCGCTGGGGGTGTCCTTGTAGGAGCGGAGGGTCAGGCGGAGGGGCTCCCAGGTATGCGCTTGGATGAGCGCCATGAAGGGCGCCAGCTGCTCGAAGGGGCCCATGTCGGGGGGTGTGGCGAGACGTTTCTCCAGGAGGGCGTCGAGGTTCTTAATGGAGCCATGTCCCTGTCCGGCCGGAAGACCGACCACCTTCTCCATGCAGAGGAGGGAAAAGAAATTGACGGTGACCTCGACTTGACCCGGGAAGGTCCAGTCGCGGCGCTGGTGATTGTGACCCAACTCGTGGAAGAAGCCCCAGTCACCCTTGGTCGAGAGGCGAGTGAGGTCGACCATGTGCCCCTGCGATGGCTTCAGGTGGCACATGAAGGGGTAGCCGGAGTGCATCCAGCCAGCCGAGATTTGGATGTCGGGCACGATGCGCTCTGGGGCGAGGCGATCCAGTGCGACAAGGTCGGCCTGGGCCACGAGCACGCGGTCCCACCAAGTCATCAGTGCGACTGGGTCCTTGACTTGGGCGGCGACAGACGACTGCACGTGCAGGACGACGTGCTTGCCGGCAATCACGGCCCAAGGGGCGGGGTTGGCGAGGGACTTGGCCCAGCTCTCGGCGTTATCCTTACCGAGGGTGAACATCGGGGCGGCGACGGCATTAGCGAAGGTGAGCTCCGCGGAATTGCTCGAGGACTCGGCGGGGTCCCCCGTGACTTGGATGAAGATCGTGCCGCCGAAGGCGTTGGCCACCGCGTTCTCCCCGGCTCGTAGCTCAAAGGAGCGGGTGATGACGGGGAAGCGCAGCCACTTGTCGAGACGCAGCAGGTTATCCTTGTGGCAGCCGATGATGATGCGCACGACGCGTCCGGCGGGCAGGCTGGCGGCGGTGACATGGACAATCTCCCCAGGGCTGGCGTAGAGACCGGTGTCCTGCCAGGATTCTGGACCGGTGGCGAGGTTCGGGGCGTTGCCAGCCTTGGTGTCCCAGCGATGGATGCGGTTGGGGTTGTAGGAGACCTTGCGGGTCACGCGTTCGGGGGAGGTCACCGCGCCGGGGAAGAACGCCGCGGAGGGATGGGCCCCGAAGGTGCCAGGGGCTCTCCCCATGTAGGAGCGCACCGCGGTGTGCAGGAGTGAGCGCTCGGCCTGCTCGGGTTGGACGAAAGGCTTGCCCTCGGAAAAAGCGATGGATTCCGGGACGGGCTGGGCGCTGGCTGAGGCAGCAATCAGGAGAAGGACTAGGATATGGCGCATGGGAAAATCAGCGAACATACTCGGCCCGGGTCAACTCCATCCCACCGAGGGCGGCGAGGGTTCGGACGGTCAGGCGGCTGGCGCTCGCCTCGAGCAGCATGACGGTGGCAGCCTTGGGGTCGGGACCACCGCCGATGAGTGTGGGGAAGGGCGGGGTGTAGCGCACCACCCTCTCGATCGGCTGGCTGTCCTTGGGGCTCGCCTTGAAGGTGATGACCTGCTCCTTGCCCGCGGGAATAGTCTTCCACTGGTGGTCGTGGCCGGCGAGGGCCAGGTCGACCTTCCCTTCGACGAGGGTCGGTGTCCAGGTGAGGCGGGCGTGCTCGGAGTTCCAGATGTTGTCGTTGAAGAGGGGGATATGGGTGGCGAGCACGCGCCAAGGGGCGTCCTTGCCTTTTTCGAGTCCAGCACGAAGCCCCGGGACCTGTCGCTCGCGAAGCGTGTGGAAGATTTCGGGGCGCTTCTCGAAGTCCTCCCCGGTGTCGGCCCCGACTAGCGCCACAGGGCCAATCCGGAAGTCCCAGCCTTGATCGGCCGCGCCGATGCCGCCTGCCGGGTCGTGCCGGAGTGGGTCGGCGCGGGGAGCGAGGAAGAGGTCGTCGACTCGCCCGGCGAAGGCGCCCCGGTAGTCGTGATTCCCCGGAAGGTAGAGCATCGGTACCTCGTCGGCGCGAAGCAGGGTGGCTAGGGCGTGAAGGGTGCGGAAGGTCCGCTCGGCTCCGTTGCGGCCGTTGGGGTCGTTGAAGATATCGCCCAGCAGGACGGTCAGGTCGTGGTTGGCGGGTGTCAGCTGACGAGCGGCGAGCGCGAGGGTGCCGGTGCGGTCGTGGAGGTCGTTGAAGAAGGCGACGCGCGCGACTTTTCCGTCGGTCGGGAGGCGGAGCCGACGGAGGTCGCCGTGAGGCTTGCCGTCGACCAGGATTCGGTAGGGAAGGGCCGGTGTGACCGGAGCCATCCAAATGGTCCAGGGCGTACCTTGGATTGGCCGGGCGGTCGCTGGTTTACGGACGGAGACACGGTCGCGGCTGACATCCCAGCTCTCGACCACCACCTCCTTGGCCGAACGTGCGGGGACGCAGACCCAGGTCGCTACAGCTGCCTGCACGATTTGCAGGTAGGGTGCGAGGACATCGGGCAAGGGGTCCTTCTCGAAGTCCGGGCCCACCTCGGGTGCCTGCGACTGGGCGAGTAGGGGTCTGACGCCACCGAGGAGGGCGCCGAGCGCGAGGGCGCGGAGGAAATCTCGGCGTAGGAGGGTCATGTCAATCGTGACACCCAGGTTGAGCCGGGGTTCCCCTAGCGGAAGACGATGGTGCGCTGGCCAGCGACGAAGACGCGGTCCTCGACCAAGCTGCGTAATCCGCTGGCGAGCACGGCCACTTCGATGTCGCGTCCGCGGCGCGCCATGGCCTCAGCGCCGTCGGCGTGGTCGACGCGGATGACATCCTGTTCGACAATCGGCCCTCCATCGAGATCGGCAGTGACGAAGTGGCAGGTGGCACCGACGAGCTTGACGCCCTTGGCGTGGGCCTGGTGGTAGGGCTTGGCCCCAGGGAAGGAGGGGAGAAAGGCGTGGTGGATATTGAGGATGCGGCCGGCGAGCGCGGCGCAGGTGGAGGAGTCGAGCACCTGCATGTAGCGGGCGAGGACCATCCAGTCGCCTTTGGCCTCGGCGAAAATTTCCCGGATGCGCGCCATGGCGGCGGGCTTGGTTTCGGCGGTCACGGGGACGTGGTGGAAGGGGATGCCGTGCGCCTCGACGACGCGGCGGTGGGTCTCATGGTTGGAGATGACGCAGGGAATGACGAAGGGGAAGTCCCGGTCGGCCTGTCGGGCGAGAAGGTCGTACAGGCAGTGGCCTTCCTTGGACACGAGTACGACGACCCGGGCCGGCCGGTCGGGGTCGGCCAGGCGGGCGTGGGCATGGCGGTCGCCAGCGAACTTAGTGAGATCACCGCGGAGTGCCTCAGCGTCGCGGGGCGACTCGAAGCAGAAGCGCAGGTAGAGACGCCCTCCCTCTACGTGGTGCTGGGCGGAGGAGATGTCCCCTTGGTGGTCGCGGATCCAGGCTGAGACTTCGGCGAGAAGTCCGGCGCGGTCGGGCAGGTCGAGGGTCAGGCGATGCCGGCTCACGGGTTGTTGGCGGGGTTATCCTCGCCGTGCACCTCGCCGGCGTCGGCCATGGCCTCGTTGCGCGACCCGAAGAGGGTGGTCTTGGCTGGGGCTTTGGCGGCGACGGCGGAGGGCTTGGGCGGGAAGTCCTTGGGCATCCAGGGCTTCAGGCCCTTGTTAAAGGCCTTCATGTGGTCGGTGTAAGGCCAACCGAAACTGCTGAAGTAGGGTCCGAGGTCATGGCCGGCGTGCTTCGACCAGATCTTCACAAAGATCTCCTTCTTTTTATCGTCGGAGTCCTGACGGGAGAGTGCTCCGACGGCCTCGCCAGCCTTTTTAACTTCCTCGAGGAGTTCGGTCAGACGGGCAGCGATTTCGGCCCGTTCGTCGACCTTGTCAGCGGCGGGCTTCGAGTCCCGGTCGAGCAGGCGCAGGCGTTTCTCTAGGTCGGCCTGCTCCTTCTCGAGCGTCTCCTGGGCCTTGGTTAGGACGCGTCCCGCACGGTTATTGGTACGCGTGACGATGCCATCGGCCTTGGCGATATCCTTGCGATCGTTGAGCTCATCAAAGGTCGCTTGCAGTGGATCCCAGCCGAAGGCGGCGATGGGGTGGTAATACTGGGCGAGCAGGTGGAAGGGGGAGTCAGCGTGCGCTTTGTTGTCGAGCGCTAGTTCGTTGGCTAGGGGGATGAGGTCGCTGTGTCCCTGACCGACCTTCTTGCCCGCGATACGCTCCATGCAGATAAGCGAAAAGAGGTTGCAGGTGACCTCGGTGTAGCCGGCATAAGTCCAGAGGCGCGACTGGCGGTTGTGCCCGAGCTCATGGAAGAAGCCCCAGTTGCCCTCGGTGGTGAGGTGCTGGATGCTCACCATTTCAGGGGCACTCGCTAGGTAGCACATGATGGGATAACCCGAGTGCATCCAGCCGATAGAAATCTCCGCGTCAGCCACGAGCCTCTCGGGCGAGCGGCGAGGGCCAATCGCGGCGAGCCAGTCCCCGGTGTCGACAATCCTCTCCCAGACTTTCATCAGCTCTTCGGGATAGGGAAGTTTGCGGAGGAGCTCGGAGGGCACGGATAGGACCATCTTGCCGCAGACCAGCTCGCCCCAAGGCGCGGGGGCGAGGCGACGGTTATCCCATTCAGCCCGGGTGGTCTTACCTAGCTCGAAGAAGGGGGCCTCGACTGCGCCCACGATTTCCACGCGCACGCGGTCGCGTTCTCGCACCCACTCAGTCCGCCCGGGAATCTCGATGTAGATGGGCCCCCCAAAGGGGTTGGCCATCTCGACCGAGCGTGCGTCGAGGGGCTTGGTGTTGGTCAGCACCGGCCAGCGGTGCCAGACCTCGCGCTTGCCACCGAGCAAGCTGTCGGTGTGGCAGCCGATGCGCGCGACGAAGCCCTTATCCGCGTCCGTTCCAGATATACGGAAAGTGATACGTTCTCCCGGTGCGGCGTAGAGCCCGGTAGAATGACGGCGGGGGACATTGAGCGGGATGTTGACCGCGGTGATGACGCGGTCGGCGCCGGGCGCAATCGGCCCAGGGAAGAGGTCTGCATCGGGGTGGGGCAGGCAACGGTCGGGATCGATAGAACCCCAGTAGGCCTCACTGATGCCGCGCACACGCGCCTGCTCGGTGCTGTCGCCTGGGCTGATCTTGAAGGGAGCCTTGGGGCTCGCCCGAAAGGCGTGGGCGGCGACGGCTTCCTTGGAGAGCTTTTCGCCGAGCACGGGCTTGGTCAGCCGGGTGGACACGGTCTTGTAGCGGCGCAGCGCGTCGAAGTCGATTGCGTCTGGCTCGTAGGTCGGAAGAGGGGGGAGGCCATCGCCCACCTTGGCTGTGTCGGTAACGACGATCTCCTCTCGCTTGGCGAACTCGCCCAGCACGCTGCCTTCGGGCTTGGTCTCAGTGATAACTGCCTTGGGCGTGTCGACCTTGACGGGTGGTACGGGCGGTACCTCAGCGACGGGGGTGGGGACATCGGGTCGGTTGGTTCGCTCAAGAACAACCACCCCGCCTACCCCGAGCAGCAACACGAAGATCAACCAGTAAGCTGGACCGCCCCAGAAGCTCGATTCCTCGCTGCGGCGCGCAGGGA
>JBFZFD010000039.1:0-4076 GCA_041306485.1 Opitutia bacterium
TGGTGGTCCGCTTGGCGGCCACGCCGTCAGGGTTGGTGTAGAAGCGGACGAGGATATGGGGCAGGCCTGCGGTACCGCAGACCAGCGCGATGATAAGGGAGTAGGTGTAAAGGAGGGAGTAGGGCCGCTTGTCCGCCTCGAGAGCGGCCTTGGCCTCGGGGGTGGGCGCGGCGGCGATCGCGGCGTCGACCGCCTTGGTCGTGAGGCGTCCGAACGGCGCAATCCATTGGTCGTCGGAAGGCGCCTTGGCGGGAAGGCCTCCCCGCGTGACCTCGGAGGGGATGACCATGCCGGCCTCCTGCGCGCTGCGATTGGCCCCGAGGTGCTCGTGGTAGTGTCCCATCACCGAGGCCAACACGAAGACGGGCACGGCAATGGCGAACATCTTGAGCCAGTACTGGAAGGCTTGGACGAGAGTGATGCCCTTCATGCCACCGAGGGAGACATTTAAGGTGATGACCGCACCGACCACTACCACGCCGGCCCAGTAGGGCAGGCCAGGGAAGATATAGGCGAGAGTGGTGCCTGCACCCTTCATCTGGGGCATGGTGTAGAAGAACCCGATGAAGAGGACAAAGCAGACGGCAATCTTGCGGAAGACCGGCGAGTCGTAGCGGCCCTCGGCGAAGTCGGGGATGGTGTAGGCGCCGAATCGGCGGAGAGGGCCTGCGATGAAGAGGAGTAGGAAAAGGTAGCCGCAGGCGTAGCAGACCGGGTACCAGAGGGCGTCGTAGCCAACGGCCATGACCATCCCGGCCACGCCCATGAAGGAGGCGGCCGAGAGGTACTCGCCGGAGATCGCAGAGGCGTTCCAGCCGACGGAGACCGAGCGGCCAGCCACAAAGAAGTCACCAGCGGACTTGGATTTGCCGGCGGACCAAAAGCCCATCGCCACGGTGACCACCACGGTGACGAGCGAGAAGATTGCAATCCAGGGATCGACTCCCCCGAGCACGGCGAGCAAGGGATTCATCGTCCTGCTTCCTCCTTGGCGGCTGCGGCCTCGGCCGCCTCAAGGGCGAGCGAGCGGCGGATGAAGACCCAAGAGAGCAGCCAGACGTAGGGAATGGAGAGGACACCGAGCGCCAGCCAGCTGAGAGTGAAGCCGCCCACCCTTTGTGCCATCAGGTCGGGCGCGAGGTAGTTCAGCAAGGGGAGGGCAATCAGCGCCGTGATGAAGGCGATAGCACAGGAGATGGAGAGGCGCAGTTGGTTGCGCATCAGCCGAGCGAGGAAGGCCTCGCTGTGGATGGGGTTTTCCTTCATGGGGCTTGGGGGTGGATGTTACCTAACCCTCCGCCCCGTGAGGTCAGTCGCAAAATGCATTTAGGCCGACCAGAGCGCCGCCAGCTCGGCCGCACGGGCCTCGGCCCGAGCAACCTCTGCCGGGCTGAATTCATGGGGTTCCGCCATGCCGATACCCAGCACTCCCAGCACGGCTCCATCCTTACTCAGCACGGGTACGGCCAGCGAGCCAGCGACCTTTGTCGCCCTCGCCTCGGGTTTGGCGACTCCCGAGGTGTCGGTTTGCAGGTTGCAGAGCTGGACCGGGCCCTTGCGCTCGGCCGCACAGCCGGCGATGCCCTTCCCGAAGGGAATACTCGCCACCTTGGGCAGAAGGAAATCGGGCACGCCAATTTGGGCCAGCATCTCCAGCTGACCCTCGGCACCCGTGCGGTGAATGGTTCCGGTCTGGCAGCCGAACTCGGCGAGCGTGCGCTGGAGGAAGTCGAGCATCACGGGCATCCTAGTCAGCCCGTGGACGGGCGGAAGCCAGAAGGCACAGGTATCGTGATTCGGTAGTCGGGGAGTGCCGCCGTAGACTCTCAGCCCTCGAGCTCCATCCACCGCGCGAGGGCGGCGACATGTTCCTTCTCAATCGCGGCAAGACGATCTTGCAGGAGCTGCGCCTTGGCCGGGCCATCCTTATAGAGATTGGGGTCGCCGAGCTGTGCCGATAGCTCGGCCTGGGCCTCCTCGAGGCTGGCGATGCGCCCAGGAAGTTCTGCCAGCTCGCGCTGCTCCTTGCTGGAGGGCTTGCGTACTGTCTTGACCGGAGCGGGCGCCGCGGTGGCGGCTGGCTTCGTCTGGGGCTTGGCCGCTGGGGCAGTCTTGGCCAAGCGGGCGATCTCAGCGCGCCAGTCGGAGTAACCACCGACATGCTCTGTGATGCGTCCCTCACCTTCGAGCACGAGGGTGCTGGTCACGACATTGTCGAGGAAGGCACGGTCGTGGCTGACCAAGAGTAGGGTACCCTGATAGTTCGCAAGGAGCTCCTCGAGCACATCGAGTGTGTCGGTGTCGAGGTCGTTGGTCGGCTCGTCGAGCACAAGGACGTTGGCGGGCTTGGCCAGGAGCTTGGCGAGGAGGAGGCGGTTGCGCTCACCGCCGGAGAGCATGCGGGCAGGGGACCGGGCGCGGGAGGGCTCAAAGAGGAAGTCCTGCAGGTAGCTGATGACATGGCGGCTGCGTCCCTGGACGGGCAGGGTATCGCTATCCCCCGCTACATTCTCGGCGACGGTCTTGGCATCGTCGATCGAGGCGCGCATCTGGTCGAAGTAGAGTACCTCGAGCTGGGTGCCGTGCTTGATGGTGCCCTCGGTCGGAGCGAGCTGCCCAAGGAGCAGTTTGATCAGGGTGGTTTTGCCCGCGCCATTCGGGCCAATGATGCCGATCTTGTCGCCGCGCCGGAGCACGAGGTCCAGATTGCGGACTACCGGGGGTTGCCCGGGGTAGGCGAAGCCCAGACCCTCGGCTTCGACCACGCGGACGCCAGAGCGGTCGGCCTCGGCTAGGCCCATCGCCGCAGTGCCCTCGCCGCGGCGCCAGCTGCCGCGCTCTTCGCGCATGCGTCGGAGGGATTCCATGCGGGCCTCGGATTTCTTGCGTTGTGCGCCTGGGCTACGACGGGACCATGCCTCCTCCTGCCCGAGCTTTTTTTCGAAGGCGGCGCGTTGGCGGCGTTCGGCCTCCTCGGCCTCCTCTTTGCGGGTGAGGAAGCTGTCGTAGTCGCACGGCCAGTTGCCGAGCTTGCCACGGTCGAGTTCGACGATGCGCGTGGCCATGCGACGCAGAAATGCGCGGTCGTGGGTGATGAAGAAGAGGGGAATGCGTGCTTCCAGAAGGAACTCCTCCATCCAGAGGATGGACTCGAGGTCTAGGTGGTTGGTTGGCTCGTCGAGGAGGAGGAGCTCGGGCTTGGCGGCGAGGGCGCGCGCAAGCAATGTCCGTCGCTTCATCCCGCCGGAGAGTTGGTCGAAGGAGCGGTCCTCGGGCAGGCCGAGCCGCGCGACAAGGTCGTCGACCCGCAGGTCGCGTTCCCATTCCTCTTCATGGCCATCGTCAGGGGGTAGCCCCGAGGCGACCACTTCGCGCACGGTGCCGTGCAGGTCGTCGGGAATCTCTTGGGTGAGGATTCCCTGACGGGCGCTGCGACCAATCTCGCCGCTGTCAGGACGGCTCACGCCGGCCGCGATGCGAAAGAGGGTAGACTTGCCCGCGCCGTTACGCCCGACCAGGCAGACGCGCTCGCCGGTCTCGATCTGCAGGTTGACCCCGTCCAGCAGCGGTGGGCCGCCGAAGGCGAGATGAACGTCGAGCATCGAGAGGAGGGCCATTGAGGAAGAGGCGGCACGGCGGCACAGTGGCACGGCGGCACGGAAGGCAAGAGAGTCGAAAGGGCATCGAGGGGAGTCGAGGCAGGAAATCCGAGCGGACTAAAAATTCGGGCTCCAACATTCTATCCGTTAGAGAAGGGCGCTGACCGCCATTCTACTCTGGGCGTACTATTATGAAAAACAAGACGGGCCGGCGTGAGCCGGCCCTTCGTCGGTGCGTTCAGCCCCGGCTCACTTGGTGGTGTAGTCGGCTTGGGTGCCCTTGATGTTGCGCTTCTGGACCCAGGGCATGAGTGCGCGGAGGCGCTGGCCGGTCTTCTCGATGGGGTGGTTCTCGCCCTGCTTAAGGAGGCGGTTATAGTTCTTCAGGCCACCCTTGTACTCGGCGACCCACTGCTTGGTGAACTTGCCGGACTGGATTTCCTTGAGGATTTGCTCCATCGCCTTGCGGGAGGACTT
>JBFZFD010000040.1:0-2500 GCA_041306485.1 Opitutia bacterium
CAGAGTCCGTTGAGAAGCCCGGCAACCTTGGCTCCCTACTGCGCACCGCAGACTCGGCCGGCTGCGCCGCCCTCGTCATCTGCGACCCTGTCACCGACCTCTTCAACCCGAACGTCATCCGTGCCTCCCAGGGAGCGGTATTCTCGGTGCCGGTGGGGGTCGCCTCATCGGCGGATACCATCGCTTGGGCCCGTGCTAAAGGACTGCGTATCCTTGCGACCACTCCCGATGGCGCCCAACCGATTTGGGATGTCGATGCCCGTGGCCCCGTAGCCATCATCATGGGTTCGGAGAAGGATGGCCTCGCACCCGCTTGGCTTGAGGCTGCCGATACCCGCGTCTTCATTCCCCAGGCCGGCACTTCAGATTCTCTCAATGTCGCCACCGCCGCTGCTGTCTGCCTCTTTGAGGCGGTGAGGCAGAGGCGTTGAAGGGGAGCGGCGGTCGTTCCCGGGAATTTGTGCTTGGTCTCTCCCCCTTCCGGCGGGTCAGCCGTCCCATGAAGTTGGCAGGCTTGGGTGTTGAGGCCAACAGGCTGTTTCCCAGGCTCGGGGACTTCATGGAGTTCGTTGAATGTCCCGCCATCTGCCTTCCCGGGCTGCCGGATCTTTTTCGCGCCACCTTCGCGGCCTCGGAGGGCGCGGCGGAGGGAGAGGCTCTTCATCGCCTTGTGCTGCAGTTGCTGGCCGGCGACGCGCCCGGTGGGCCTCGCGTGTTCGTGGCGGATGAAGGCGGCGTTTTGTCCGCCGCCTGTGTCTTCACCCCGCTGGCATACCAAGGCGACGTACGGCGCGTCCGACTCTTATCTCCCTTGGCCGTTCTTCCCTCGCGCCAGCGACGGGGCGTCGGCCGCGGCTTGGTGGCCCATGGGCTCGCTGCGATGCATGCGGAGAAGGTGGATCTTGTGATGACTTACGGCGACCCGGCCTTTTACGGCCGGCTCGGGTTTGCTCCCATGCGAGAGTCGGACGTGCCCGCGCCCTTCCCGCTAAGCCGTCCCGAGGGATGGCAGGGTATCTGGATGACCGACCGGACTTCGCCTAACCTGAAGGGCCCCGTGACCTGCGCCCGCCCCTTTCGCGACCCCTCGCTCTGGTGACGGTTCGCCCCGGGCCCTGCGCCCCTGTGTCCCTATGCCCCTTGGGCTGATAAGCCCTGGGCTATCAGCCGATCGCCTTCGCGACGAGGTCGTCGAGCTTCTTGCCGTCGACGGCGAAGAGCCGGATGCCTTCGGCGGTTTTTTCCGTGGCCATGGCGTCCTCGTTGTGGTGCCAGCGGAACTCCTTCTCGCCCCAGGCCTTGGCGGGCTCGCCCTCGGCGGCGGCTTTAGTCGCCTCGAGCGCCTGCGGCACGGCGGCGGCGTCCTTGGACAGCTCGTCGAGCAGGTTGGGGGCGATGGTGAGGAGGTCGCAGCCGCAGAGCGCCTTGATCTGGCCGGTGTTGCGGAAGGACGCGCCCATGACCTCGGTCTTGACGCCGTTGCGCTTGTAGTAGGCGTAGATGCGTCGGACGGACTGCACGCCGGGGTCGGCGGCGCCGGCCGAGGCGGCCTCGTTCCAGTTGGCGCCCTGGGACTTCTTGTGCCAGTCGTAGATGCGGCCCACGAAAGGCGAGATGAGCTGCACCTTGGCGTCGGCGCAGGCCACGGCCTGGGCGAACGAGAAGAGCAGGGTGAGGTTGCAGCGGATGCCCTCCCGCTCGAGCTCGGCGGCGGCCTGGATGCCTTCCCAGGTAGAGGCCATCTTCACGAGGATGCGCTCGCGCGGGATGCCGGCCGCCTTGTAGAGGGCGATGAGCTCGCGGGCCTTGGCCACGGTCGCGGCCTTGTCGAAGGACAGGCGGGCGTCGACCTCGGTCGAGACGCGTCCGGGGACGATCTTCAGGATCTCGGTGCCGAAGGCGATCAGGAGGGCGTCGACCGCCGCGGCCACGCCCTTGCTCTTGTTGTCCTGGGCCGCCTTCTGGAGCAGGGCCTGGTACTCGGGCATCTGGACCGCCTTCAGGATGAGGCTCGGGTTGGTCGTCGCGTCGAGGGGCTTGAAGGCCTTCATGGCGGCGAAGTCGCCGGTGTCGGCGACAACCTTGGTGTGCTGGCGGAGCTGCTCGAGGGCGTTCATGGGTTGGATGGGTGATTGTTAAGTGGAAGCGTCTCTAAAGGGGAGGAAATTAAGAATTAAAAATTAAGAATTAAAATGGCTAAAATCACCCTGTGCATGGGCCGCAACCCCTCGCGAATGATGTTCCAGCCGCCTTTTCTTCTCTTAATTTTTAATTCTTAATTCTTAATTCGCCCCATGTCCTCCCGCCTCAAGGTCCGCCAAGCTCTCGCCTCCGCCCAGCCTGCTTCGAACGTGGAGGTTGCTGGCTGGGTGCGCACGAAGCGCGAGAGCAAAGATTTCTCTTTCGTGGAGATCAACGATGGCTCCTGTCTGCGCAACCTGCAGGCGGTGGTCGATCATGCCATCCCTGGCGCCGGGGAATTGGCGGAGGTGCTCACGGG
>JBFZFD010000041.1:0-8353 GCA_041306485.1 Opitutia bacterium
CTTGCGGACGAACCAAGGGTCGAGCTCGGGCTCGCGGCCATGGACGGAGGGCTGGGCGGTGGACAGGCGGAGGGCGACGCCCTTCCAGTCCTCGCCGGTCGACTGGCGGACGGTGGCAAAGTAGGCGACATCGACAGTCTTCGCGGCGATTTCGGCACGGATGTCGTAGCTCGGCTCCCACGAGGGGCCGGTCACCACGTAAGTGAGATCGAGTAGGGCTTCGGTGGCCACGGTGGCCTCGAGAGTCAGGCGGGCCACCTGACGGACCTTGCGGGAGCCTGCTTGGAGCGCAACGAGCTCGCGACGGACCTGGTCGGTGTCCTTGGCGACCTCCTTAGCCTTGTCCTTGAGAGAGAGGCTCTCCTCGTCGAGCTTGGCGAGGGCACTGGCATGGAAGTCGATGAAGCCCGCCCACTTGGCTGGATCCATCTCGGGTCCGGGCGAGTCCTTGCCAGCTGTGGTCAGACGCTCGAGCACCTTGCCGAGGGCTTGGCGTCGTGCCTCGACCCTACCCTCAGCGCGACGGAGCTCCTCGGCCTGACGCTCAAGGGCCCGGAGGCGATCGGTCAAGGTGGCGACCTTCTCGTTGGCGACCTCGGCGGTCTGCACGGTGTCTGGTCGGATGTCGACCAAGGTGAAGCTTCCCTTGCCGGTGGCGCGAAGCGAGCCGGTGTCGACGGCCGCGGGCAGGCGGTCAAAGACCACCGTATGGGTGCCTGGCTCAAGGCGTACCTTGGCTTGGCGGGTGACCTCGGCCCGGTCAGCGTAGACGGTCACCGCGGTGATGCGCCCCTCGGCGGCAATCTCAGCAGCTTGGAGGCAGGGTAGGGTAGCCAGGAGGAGCAGGGGGGCGCGCATGGGATGGGTGTTCGTAAGGATAGCGCCACCCGCCTCCCTGGCTATCTGCAAAATATCGATTTACCGCGGTTTTTCCCAGCGTGACCACCACGGTCCATTCAACTTGCCGCAGGTTTTTTTTCTGCAAGCATCCTATTGAGCATGTCCAAGGTCCACATCGCCCGCGACGGCAAGATTCTCGGCGCGCACGACGAGCATGCCCTCGCTGCGTTGATTGCTTTGGGGGAGATTCGGCGCACCGACCACTGGTGGCGGCGGGGCATGCGCTCCTGGGAGGTCGTTGGTCGGACCTTTGATCCTCCCGCGGCGGTTGTGCCCGGGGCACCGGCTGCGACCAAGCCCTTAACCCGCCCGGCGGGCCACCTGCGTTTCTCCTGCCTGCGTTGCGGCAATCGATTCGAGGAGCCTAAGGAGGTTCGCTCCGGCAGCCTCCTCGCCGAGCTCTTCTATTGGGCAATCAGCCCCATTGCTGGCGGGCTCTACACCGCTGGCCGTGCCCTCAGCACCAGCCGTACCTGCCCCCGCTGCGACTCCGAGCAAATCAACGATGAGCCTTGGTGAGGTCCTGGGCTCTCGGCCGCCCTTTCGTCTTGTTTCCGCGGGTGCGGATGGGTAGTCCCCAGAGCCTGCCCCTTTAGCGGGGCTTTCCCCATGAAGCGCACCCATCACTGCAACGCCCTGCGTCCCTCCGATGCCGGTCAGACTGTCACCCTCGTCGGCTGGGTAGACACCAAGCGTGACCTTGGCGGGGTGACCTTCGTGGACCTCCGCGACCGAGAGGGCGTGACCCAGGTCGTTTTCAATCCCGGCGCCTCCGGGGTGCAGGAGATTGCTCAGCGCCTCAAGACGGAGTCCGTCATCGAGATCACCGGCGTGGTCCGTTCCCGACCAGCCGACACCCTCAACCCCAAGATTCAAACGGGTGAGGTCGAAGTGGCCGCGTCCGCCCTGTTCATCCACAACACCTGCGCCGACCTGCCGTTCCCGATGGACGATGACAAGGCGGACAAGGTTAACGAGGACCTCCGCCTGGAGTACCGATTCCTCGACCTCCGCCGTCCCCGCAATCTTGGCCTGCTCCGTCTGCGTGCCCAAGCTGCCCGCTCCATCCGCGCCGAGCTTGATGGCCAAGGCTTCCTTGAGGTCGAGACTCCGACCCTCTTTAAGAGTACGCCCGAGGGCGCGCGCGAGTTCCTCGTGCCCAGCCGCGTCAACCCCGGCGAGTTCTACGCCCTCACCCAGTCGCCCCAGCAGTACAAGCAGATGCTGATGGTGGCCGGGGTCGAGCGCTACTACCAGATGGCGCGCTGCTACCGCGACGAAGACTTGCGCGCTGATCGCCAGCCTGAATTCACCCAGGTCGATTTGGAGATGTCCTTTATCGACCGTGAGGACATGTACCGACTGATCGAGGGTGTCCTTCGCCGCACCTGGAAGGAGACCCTCGGAATCGATATCCCCACCCCCTTCCCTCGGATGAGCTATCGCGAGGCGATGGATCGCTACGGCATCGACAAGCCCGACACCCGCTTTGGCATGGAGATCCAGGAACTGACCGACCTCTTCAAGGCCTCGGCCTTCAAGGTCTTCGCCGGTGCCGCCAACACCGAGGGCTCCGTCGTCCGTGCCATCAACGCCAAGGGCCTTGCTGATATCACCCAGGGCGAGTTGACCAACCTCGAGACCATCGCCAAGGCGGCCGGCGCCAAGGGTCTCGCCTTTATCAAGTGCGAAGCCGGCGAGTGGAAGTCACCCATCGTTAAGTTCTTCACCGAGGAGGAGAAGGCCGAGCTTCGTCGGCGCCTCGCCATCGAGGATGGGGATATCGTCTTCTTCGCTGCCGCTCCTTGGGAGCAGGCCTCTACCATCCTCGGTCGCATTCGTCTGGAGTCTGCCCAGTTGCTACGGGCCCGCGGTCGCATGACTCTCCGTGCCGACCAGTACAACTTCCTCTGGGTGATCGAGTTTCCCCTCATGCTTTGGGACGAGGAGGAGAAGCGCTACCTTTCGGCCCATCACCCCTTCACCGCACCGGTGGAGGCAGACGAACCCCTCCTCGCCACCGACCCCTCCAAGGTGCGCGGCCAGCACTACGACATCGTCCTGAACGGCGTCGAGCTCGGCGGCGGCTCCATCCGCATCCATAATCCGGCC
Organism: Opitutia bacterium; assembly: GCA_041306485.1. Lineage (GTDB taxonomy): Bacteria > Verrucomicrobiota > Verrucomicrobiia > Opitutales > UBA953 > UBA8828. The sequence goes on from JBFZFD010000041.1 coordinate 3,013, forward strand.
GTGCAGAAGCGCGTCTTCGAAGAGGTGCTCAAAATCCCTCAAGACCTCGTGGAGAGCCGCTTCGGCTATATGCTCAAGGCCTTCTCCTACGGCGCGCCGCCTCACGGGGGTATTGCCCTAGGCTTCGACCGGGTGGTCGCCATGCTCGCCGGACGCAGCTCCATCCGCGACATCCTCGCCTTCCCCAAGAATCAGAACGGACGCGACCTCATGGCGGACTGCCCCAGTCCCGTTAGCCCGCGACAGCTTCGCGACCTCCGCATCCGGACGATCGAGGACGAGCCTCGCCCTAAAGCCTGAGGGATTGCTTCTCGGTCGGCTGGTCCTAGCGTTGTGGGATGTCCTCCCGCCCCAAGGATGCCTGGAACTCGAAGCTAGGGATGATCCTCGCTGTCTCCGGCAGCGCGGTCGGTCTCGGTAACTTCCTGCGGTTTCCCGGACTGGTTGCCAACCCCGAGACGGGTGGTGGGGCCTTCCTCATCGCCTACTTCATCTCGCTACTCGTCGTGGGTATCCCCGTCTGCTTGGCGGAATGGACGCTCGGCCGGCTCGGCGGCTCGCGTGGCTATAACTCCTCGCCTGGCATCTTCCACGCCATCATCGGGCAATCTTGGGGTAAGTATCTCGGGCTGCTCGGCTTCATCGTGCCGGTCGGTGTCTACTTCTACTATGTAGTGATTGAGTCCTGGTGCCTCGGCTACGCCTGGAGTAGCTTCTCGGGTAAGCTCGACCTCGCCGACCCGGCGGCCTTCTCCGCCTTCTTCACCGCTTTCACCGGGCAGTCGGCTGATGGCTCCCTTCTCGGCGGCGGACTTCCCTTCTGGTTCTTCATCGGCGTTTTCGTACTGAACTTCGCCATCATCTACCGGGGCATCTCTGGTGGCATCGAACTCGTCTGCAAGTGGGGTATGCCCCTGCTCATCCTCATTGCCCTCATTCTGCTTGTGCGCGTGCTCACTCTCGGCGCACCCGACCCCTCAAGGCCCGAGCTCAGCGTCTGGAATGGCCTCGGCTATATGTGGAATCCCCAAGACCTCGCCAAGGGCCTAGCCAACCCCGCGGTCTGGCTGAAGGCTTCCTCGCAGGTATTCTTCACCCTCTCGGTCGGCTTCGGGGTCATCATTACCTACGCCAGCTACCTCGGCCCGCGCGATGATGTCGTCCTTGGTGGGCTGACCTCCACCGCAACCAATGAGTTCTGCGAAGTCTCCCTCGGTGGTCTCATCACCGTGCCCGCTGCCTATGCCTTCCTCGGGGCCTCCGCCGTGGCCGGTGGGACCTTTGCGCTTGGCTTCAACGTGCTCCCGCAGGTCTTCGCTGCCATGCCCTACGGGCATTTCTTCGGTGGGCTTTTCTTCCTCCTGCTCTTCATCGCTGCCATCACCTCCTCGCTGTCGATGCTTCAGCCTGGCATTGCCTTCCTCGAGGAGGGCCTCGGGCTCGACCGTCCCCGCTCCGTCGCATTGCTCGGCCTCATTACTGCGGTCGGCTCAACCCTCGTCCTGTGGTTCAGCAAGGGGCTAGAGGGACTCTCCACGGTCGATTTCTGGATCGGCGACATCGGGATCTTCATTCAAGGCACTGTCCTCATCTATGTGTTCAATCTTTCGCTGGGCGCGCGCCGCGGCTGGGAACTTATGCACCACGGTGCGGAGGTCTCGCTACCCCGCTGGTACCTCCCGGTTTTCCGTTGGATCACCCCCGCTTACCTCACCGTCATTCTGGCCATGTTCCTGCTGAGTAACTTGGCTGGCTGGAACCTCAGCCTTACGGCCGCGGAATTCAGCCCCGGCGAGGCGGTGCTTGCCCTCACGGGTGGCGAGGGCCGTGAGCCGAGCCTCGTCGCCCGGTTGATTGTGCTCTTCCTCGCGGTCTTTGCCGCGTTCGCGGCGCTCCTCATCCACCTCGCCGGACGACGCTGGTCGTCCGCTGTCCGCTGACTTCCATGACACCCACCGGATTTGTCTTTCTCCTCGTATCGGTCGTCGGCGTGACCGCCTTCTTCCTCTGGTGCCTCGTGCGCGTCCTGCGCTCGGCTCGCCATCCGGGTCACCTCGCCCATGTCGAGCCGGTCGAAAAGAAGGATATTTCCCGCCGCTGAGCCCCTTTGACCTCGCTTTGGCAGCTAGCGTCTGTCAAGAGGAGGGATGCAATTCAGCGAACTCGGCCTGCACGAAGCGGTCCTCCGCGCGGTGTCCGAGCAAGGTTACACCGAGCCCACCCCTATCCAGGCCGCGGCCATCCCGCCCGTCCTCGAGGGAGGAGATGTCATTGGCATCGCCCAGACCGGCACCGGCAAGACCGCTGCCTTTACCCTCCCCCTCCTCACCCGTCTGGCTAAGGGTAAGGCCGCCCCGGGGGCCGTCCGCGCCCTCATCCTCGCCCCCACTCGCGAGCTCGCCGTCCAGATCGAAGAGAACGTGCGTGCCTACAGTCGCCACCTCTCGCTCTCGGTAGCCGTTGTCTTCGGTGGGGTCGGTGAGCGTTCCCAGATTTCAGCGCTTCGCAGAGGTTGCGACGTGCTCGTCGCCACCCCAGGTCGCCTGCTCGACCTCGGCTCGCAGGGTCATGGTGACTTCCGTGATCTCGAGGTTCTCGTGCTCGATGAAGCCGACCGGATGCTCGACATGGGATTCCTGCCCTCCATCCGCCGTATCGTGCGCGCGCTGCCCCGCGACCGGCAGACCCTGATGTTCTCCGCCACCCTCTCCAAGGAGATCGAGCAACTCACCAGCGAGTTCCAGAACGGGCCCAAGCTCATCCAGGTCGGGCGTCGATCGAATCCCGCTGAGACCGTGGAGCAGACCTTCTACGAGTGCCCTTCCAATCTTAAGCAGGGACTACTCACCTATTTGCTCGGCCAGCCTGGCTGGGATACTGTCCTCGTGTTTAGCCGCACCAAGCACGGGGCGGACCGCATTTGCCGCAAGCTCGAGCAGTCCGGCGTCGAAGCGGTCGCCATTCACGCCAACCGCTCGCAGAGCCAGCGCCAGCGCGCCCTCGAGGCCTTCAAGTCGGGTCGTACCCGCGTCCTGGTCGCGACCGACATCGCCTCGCGCGGGATCGATGTCGATGGCATCAGCCACGTGGTCAATTTCGACTTCCCCGACCAGCTCGAGGATTACGTGCATCGCATCGGCCGCACTGGCCGTGCCCAGGCCACCGGCAAGTCCGTCACATTCATTACCTCGGAGGACCTCTCTGAGCTCCGTCGTCTCGAGCGGCTTATCGGCAAGCCGATTCCCCGTCCCGGCAGGGCTGAGGGCTTTGACTACGCCGAGGCCACCCGCAAGGCCTTCGCCGCGCCCCCGACCGACACGGCCCCTCGCCCGCACCACCGCGGTCCCGGGCACAATCGTCGTGAGCGCGACCCGCGTCAGGCCGCCCCTTCTCCGCGTCCCGGTTCTTGGCATGGTGGACGTCCCGCCCAAAGCGATGCGCCTCGCGGCGGCCAGGGCGGTGGACAATCCCGCGGCCGCAATCGCTGAGGATTAGAGTTCTTCGATGTTCGCGCGTAGGGCCTCGGCCTTTGCGCGGATGGCCGCCTTCTCTCGTTCGTCCATGCCGATGGCCTGGCGGACGGCCATGCCGATACGCGGGTTGTTGCGGAAGCGTTCGGCGTGGCGCAGCCAGAAGTCCCAGTAAAGCGCGTTGAGCGGGCAGGCGAGGGGTCCCAGTCGGTCCTTGGGGTCGTAGGCGCAACCCTTGCAGTAGTCCGACATTTTGTTCACGTAAGCCGCCGCGCCGCAGTAGGGCTTCGAGGCCAAGAAGCCACCGTCCGCGTGCTGGCTCATGCCGATGACATTGGGTAGCTCTACCCACTCAAAAGCGTCGATGTAGACGCCGAGGAACCAGCGCTCTACCTCCTGGGGGCGCACCCCGGCGGTGAGGCAGAACGAGCCGATGACCATCAAGCGCTGGATGTGATGGGCATAGGCGGTATCCAGGGATTGCCCGATGGCGTGGCGTAGGCAGTTCATCCGGACCTTGCCCGTCCAGAACCAGGAGGGGAGGGTGAGCTTGTGGTCGAGGCCGTTGCTCTCGGCGTAGCTGGGCATCTTGGCCCAGTAGACCCCGCGGATGTACTCTCGCCAGCCGATGATCTGCCGGATGAATCCCTCGGTGGCCGCGAGGGGGATGCGGTCTGGGTCTGCCCGATGGGCTTTGGCTATGGCTTGGGCGACCTCGAGCGGACTGAGTAACTTGAGGTTCAGGGCATGCGACAGGCGCGAGTGGAAGAGCCGATCGCTCGTGGTATGCATCGCATCCTCGTAGTCGCCGAAGTCGGGTAGGCCGCGCGCAATGAAAGCTCGAAGGTGGCCAAGCGCTTCCTTGCGGTCGAGGGGCCATGAGAAAACCGCGGCTGAAGGATTCCCGAAGGTGCGAACCCCGGCGGCCTGGATCTCCGCCCAGAGTTCGCTGAGGTCGGCGTGGCCATCCCAGGGGCGAGGCGCTGCGGGCTTTCCCTTCCAGGGCTTACGGTTGTCAGCGTCGAAATTCCAGCGACCGCCCTCGGGCTTGCCATCGGCATCCATCAGCAAGCCAGTGCGCTGGCGGATGACATGGTAGTAGGATTCCATCAGCCAGCGGGCACGGGTCGGCCCGAAGTGCCGGGCGACACCTTCGCGCGCGTCGAGGAAATGTCCCGCCGACACCACCTCGGTCGCCAGTCCGCAGCTGCTGCGGAAGGCCTCCAAGTCTCGGTCGAGTCGCCATTCATCGGGTTCCTGGTGCTCGAAGCGGGTGGCTTTAACCTCGCGGAAGACCAAGCCAAGGTTCGCAGCGAAGGATTGGCGGTTATCGGGATCACCTATACGGAAGTAACGCACGCGATGACCAGCGGCGCGGAGTTGCTCGGCCAGCCGCCGCATGCCCCCGAAGATGGCGAGCACCTTCTGGGCGTGATGCAGGACGTAGTCGGTCTCCGAGCGGACCTCCATCATGACGTAGGTCACCTCCTTATCGGCCCGGTCGAACCAGGCGTGCTCAGGGTTGAGCTGGTCGCCGAGGATCAGACGGACCGTGCTCATCGGCGGGTGCGACGGCAGCGTTCCGAGCAATGACGAACCTCCGCCCAGCAGCGTTCCCAGCGCTTGCGCCAGGTGAAGGGTCGCAAGCAGGTTACGCAGACCTTGGTCGGGAGGTTGGCTTTGCGGACGCCGCGCATCCTCCTAGGGAGGTAGAGCCTGCGTCTAAGGCAAGCGTCGGGATGTTAACGTCCTTCGAAAGCCTCTTGGGGGTGGACTGTCACGACGCCTTGGTCGTCGACTAGAAGGCTTTCGAGGCCCCTTTCCTTGGCCAGGGTCGCGGCTTTGGCGGCGCCGACGGCCATCATGGCAGT
>JBFZFD010000042.1:0-3525 GCA_041306485.1 Opitutia bacterium
CAGACTTGGGAGCACGAGCTACAACGTCGCGCGTGGCCTTCTTGGTCGAGGCAGGACGATTGCGCGGGGTGACTGGTGCCTTGGCGCGATGACGGGTGTGGCCGGACTTGATGGACATGGGGTTAGGCTGGAGGAGTGAGAGAAAAAAGCGAGGGGAATGGAGGGTTGGCGGGGGAAGCGGTGTTAGCGGGTGAGAACTCGTTGACGCTCGTTTCCTGGTAGGACTGTACCTCCATAGTCGCCTGCATCTCCTGTGCCCCTGTGCCCCCGTGCTGCCGTGCCCCTGTTGTTGCGGTGTCAGCGGGCGAGAACTCAATCGCCCGAGTTGGAGCTAGGAGCGGGGAGCGCGGTGCGAGAAAGCTAAGATGAGCGCTCTGCCACCCATTGCATCTTCCTCCGCCACCTCGGCTACCTCCGCCACCCCTATTAAAAGGCAACCCGTCAGGGTTCATCCACCGGTCACCAGTATCTTCCCCCCTGTTCCCCTCGTCCCCATTCCACCTCCATGGCAACGAGCGCAGCGAGTTCTTGCCCGCTATTACCGCTGACATCGCAGCCCCCGCTCTTTCGAAGAAAGTTCACTCCTCATTGACATCCCCCCCTCGCCCCCTACTCCATTGAGACTCAATCTCAACAAGTGACCCCTCTCGCCCAACTCCTGCCCGGGCAATCCGGAAAAATCGTCTCGCTCAATGCCGATCGAGCGGTCGACCAGCGTCTGATGGCTTTAGGTCTCCTGCCTGGCATGGTCGTGACCTTGGTGCGCAAGGCGCCGCTAGGAGACCCTGTGGAGTTCACCTTTGGCGGAGTTGAGATCTGCCTCCGGAAGTTGGAAGCCACCGATATATGGGTGGATGTCGCCGCTGATTGCCCCATCCCACGTCCACCCCTGCCATGAGCAAGGCCCATCCCCGGATTGCGGTGGTTGGCAATCCAAACACCGGCAAGTCGACTCTCTTCAACGCTTTGACCGGACTGCGTCAGCGCGTCGGCAATTATCCTGGCGTGACCGTTGCCCGCAAGTCGGGTACTTGCGATCTCGGTGATGGCCAGATTGCCGAGCTCATCGACCTCCCTGGCCTCTACTCGCTCGCGGCGGTCTCGCCCGACGAGCGCGTCGTCATCGATGTCCTACTCGGACGCATCCCAGGTGAGGCCTTGCCTGACCTCATCCTCATTGTCTGCGATGCCAGTAATCTGCTGCGCAACTGCTTCCTCGTGGCCCAGATTGCCGAGCTTGATCTACCTGTGGTTATTGCGGTCAACCAGGCCGACGTATCACGCGAGCGTGGCATCACCATCGATACAGCCCTACTCTCCCAGCGCATCGGCGTGCCCGCTACCCTGGTCTCCGCCTGGCGCGGTGAAGGCATCTCCGACATTCGCCAGTCACTCCGCGCTGGTCTTGCCCAGCGTCCCCGCATCCGTCGATCAGAATGGCCACCTGCCATCGCCGAAGCCTGTCGCGAGGTCGCTCAAGCGGCCGAGCAAGCCACTGCCAGGCCCGTCGCCCCGGCTCTCGCCCAACGCTTCATCTTCGACTCCACTCCGACGCTCGCCGAGTCGCACGGATGGTCCACCGCCGACCGCGAGCCCGTCCTTCGCGCCGCCCGCGACCGCGTGCGACGTTCGGGTCTCAATCCTCCAGCCGCCGAGCCCTTGACGCATTATGCTCGGCTCCGCCTCGACCTCGAGGGGGTCGTCCGCGGCACTGCCCGTGAATCCCAGAGCGCCGCAGTAGACCGCATCCTCCTGCATCGCTTCCTTGGTCCAGTCTGCTTCGCCGCCATCATGCTCGGCCTATTCTGGGCCGTCTTCGCCTTGGCCAAAGGACCGATGGATTGGATCCTCGGCGGTGTCGACGCACTGAAGGGCCTCGTGGCTCCCTCGCTAGAGGGAATGCCGATGGTCCAGAGTCTGGTCTCCGATGGCATCCTTGGTGGCGTCGGCGCCTTCCTCGTTTTCCTCCCGCAGATTGCCTTCCTCTTCCTCCTCGTGGGGTTGCTCGAGGACAGTGGTTACATGGCCCGAGCTGCCTTCATCATGGACCGGCTCTTCGGCTGGTGCGGACTGAGCGGCAAGAGTTTTGTGCCCCTCCTCTCCGGCTTCGCCTGCGCCATCCCTGGCATCCTCTCGACGCGTACCATTGAGGATCCCAAGGCCCGCCTCGCCACTGCCTTCGCCGTGCCATTCATGAGCTGCTCGGCGCGCTTCCCCGTCTATGCCCTGATGTGCGCTGCCTTCATCGGCCCCACTCACGGCCCCGTCTGGGAATCCGTTGCCATGGTCGGTATGCACTTGGTCGGTCTCCTCTTCGCTGTACCCACCGCCTTTATACTCACCCGCGTCGTTCTCCGCGTCCGGCCCTCGCCCTTCGTGCTCGAGTTACCTCGCTACCAACTGCCGAAGCTGAAGGACGTGCTTTGGCGCGTCTGGCAAAGCGTCTGGGAGTTTATCCAGAAGGCTGGAACTATCATCTTCGCTATGACCATTGTGGTCTGGGCGCTGACCTATTTCCCTCGTGATGAAGCGCTGGCGGAAAAAGCACGCGCCGCCGCTGTTGCTAAGGGCGCCGAAGCCGCTGCGGCCGAAGGCGCTGCCCAGGCTGCCTTGGTGGAGAACTCTTGGATGGGACGTATGGGCAAGTCCATCCAGCCCGTCTTCGATCCAGCTGGCTTCGACTGGAAACTGACTGTCGGCGTCCTTGCCTCCTTCCCAGCGCGCGAGGTCATCGTCTCGACTCTCGGTATCACCTACGCACTGGGCGCAGAGGTCGGGGCTGACAGTGATAGCCTCTACGGCGCCATGCGCGAGGCGCGTTGGACCGAGGGCCCTCGCATGGGCACACCCATCTTCACGCTGCCGACCGTGATCGCCCTGATGGTATTCTTCGCCCTCTGCTCTCAGTGCGGCTCCACCATCGTGACGCTCGCTCGCGAGACTGGCGGCTGGAAGTGGGCCGGCATCTCCTTCGTCTATATGACTGTGCTGGCTTGGCTGGCCGCAGTAGGTGTCTACCAGGCGGGGACCGCTCTGATGTCATGAGTCCTGACACCGTCATTGTTGCCGTCGCCATCGGCCTTACGGTAGGGTTTCTCAGCCGCCGCGCGTGGCGGATGTTATCCGCCCGACGCAAAGATGGCTGCGCTGGTGGCTGCGGCTGCTCGGCGAAGCTGACGAAGAAATAGGATATCGGCGGCACGGCGGCATGGCAGGTAGGGCGGTTTCTCCGAAACCGCTAGACGGCCATTCGGTGACCGGTGAATGGTGCGAGTTCTCGTCCGCTAACACCGCTTCCCCCGCCGTCCCCGCTCCTCCCATTCCTCTCGCCTCCATCCGCCCGCAGACCTTTATATCCTTTCATCCTTAAATCCCTTCATCCCTTAAATCCCCCCTCCTCACTACCCATGTCCATCAAGTCCGGCCACACCCGTCATCGCGCCAAGGCACCAGTCACCCCGCGCAATCGTCCTGCCTCGACCAAGAAGGCCACGCGCGACGTTGTAGCTCGTGCTCCCAAGTCTG
>JBFZFD010000043.1:0-9382 GCA_041306485.1 Opitutia bacterium
CGGTCCCAGGCTGGAGGCCAGACGGATGAGTCTCGGGAGGAAAGCGCGATTGAGAGGATGGGTCATGATCTCAGGAAAGCGAAGTGGCCTCGGCCATGAGGGACTCGGGCGTGATCTCCGCAACTGGCCGAGCAGGGCCCAAGCCGCGAGGACCCATTACCGCGATGCGATCGCACGTGCCGAGAAGTTCGGGAAGGTAGGAACTGACCATGACGATGGCCCGGGGGCGAGTCGGGTCGGTGACGAGGCGGTCGATGACCTCGTAGATTCGGGCCTTAGCGGCGATGTCGATGCCCCGCGTGGGTTCGTCGAGCAGAAGGATGTCGCACTCCGCCTCGAGTAGGCGTGCGAGGGCGACTTTCTGCTGGTTGCCGCCGGAGAGCCTTCCGATGGGCTGTTCAGGGCCCTCGCAGCGGATGCCGAGTTCACTGATCCATCGACAGGCGTGGTGCGCAAGCCGCGCCGGCGAGACCAACCCGCCTCGGCCAAGCCTACTTAGGCTGGGGAGAACGATATTGTCCCCGATGCTCAGTCCCAGCGCCAGGCCCTCCTCCTTGCGGTTCTCGGAGACGAAGCCCATGCCCGCTGCCCAGCTAGAAGGGGGGTCCTGGGGGTTCAACTTCCCCGCGACGAGGGTGTGGCCACCAGGATCAAGGCCGAAGATGCCGCGCAGGAGCTCGGTGCGTCCGGAGCCAACTAAGCCGCAGATCCCGAGGACCTCGCCCCGGCGTGCCTCGACCTCACCCCGACCCTCAACCTTGCTGTGCAGTAGGGTTTCACCGGGTGAGCGCGGCGAGCGCGGGTAGAGTTGACTGACATCACGCCCGACCATCTCGGCGACTACTTGGGCGTCGGTGATTTTAGCGGTGTCATAGGTGCCGACGGAGCGTCCATCGCGCAGGATGGTCAGCCGCGAAGCGAGCCGCCGGACTTCCTCGAGGAAGTGCGAGATATAGATAATGGAGATGCCCCGCGCCGAGAGTCGCTCGATGAGGTCAAAGAGGCGGCGCACGTCCTCCTGCGCGAGTGAACTCGTCGGCTCGTCGAAGACGATGAGCTTGCAGCCCCGAGCGAGCGAACGTCCAATCTCGACGATTTGCAGCTGGCTGATGGAGAGAGATCCCGCGGGTGCATCGACATCCATATCGGCGTGGCCGAGCCCTGCGAGTGTCTCCCTTGCGACTTTGCGGGCGGTCTGGCGGTCGAACCATGGTCCTCGGCGAGGCTCGGAGCCGAGCATCATGTTCTCCGCCACGCTGAGGTGAGGAGCTATTGACAGTTCTTGGTAGATCATGCCCACCCCCCGTGCCCGAGCCTCTTGGGGGTCGCTCGGCGAGAAGGTTTGGCCATCGAGTCGCATCGTCCCCGCGTCGGGCGCGTGCGCTCCGGAGAGGACCTTCATGAGGGTACTCTTGCCTGCGCCGTTTTCCCCGACAAGGGCGTGGACCTCGCCGGGCATCACCCGGAGGTCGACCCCGTCGAGTGCTTGGTTCTGTCCGAAGGCCTTGGCGATGCCCTGCATCTCCAGGCGAGGGGAAGATGGCTCTGGCGCGGCCATCGCCCTTCAGTTCATCTGCGGCTTGAGGACGACCTGGATGGCAGGCTGGTCGAGGTTGGCGGGCGTGACGAGGACGCAGCCGGTATCGGTCTTCTCAGGGATAGATTGCCCTCGGACCTTGGCCACTGCGGCCTCAACCGTTTTTCGGCCCATACCGTGTGGGTTCTGTGAGACCAATGCGTTGACCTCCCCTTTGCGCATCGCCTCGACCAACGCGAGGGTGGGGTCGAAGCCGACGAAGGTGACCTTACCCGCGAGTCCTCGCTGGCGAAGGGCTTGGAGCATGCCGAGGGTGGTGCTTTGGTTGGCGCAGTAGATGCCGTCAGGCGCACGCTCTCCCGAGTAGCGCAGCAGGAGTGACTTGGCCTTGTCCAAGCAGGATGCCACGGTGGCTCCGCCATACTGGTTGGAGCTGAGCACCTCGATCCCCGGATGGGCCTTGAGCCCCTCGAGGAAACCGTCCTCGCGCTGTTCGCTCGAGGCGGAGCCGACTTGGTAGCGGAGCATGATGACGCGCCCCTTGCCCTTAAGGGCGGCGGCCATGCCCTCGGCGGCCAGCTTGCCAGCGGCGAAGTTATCCGTGCCCACATAACCAGAGGAGGCTCCCTCGGGCTTGGCCAAGGGTGAGTCGAAGATGACCACAGGGATACCAGCCTCGGTCGCCTTGATTGCCTTGTCGCGCAAGGCGACGGCATCCAAAGGGGCCAGGCAGAGGGCGTCGACCTTGCGCAGGATCAGCGTGTCGACCAAGCTCATCTGCTGGGCGCGGTCATCCTCCTTCTGGGGAGCTGACCACATGATATCGACGCCGAGCTCGGTTCCAGCCTCCCTGGCCCCGGCCTCGACGGATTTCCAGAAGACGTGCGTGGCTCCCTTGGGCACTAGGGCGATGACAGGCTTGCGGCTCTCCTGGCCGTGCAGGGAGGTGAGTGCCGCAAGCAAGAGCAGGGTGATGCGTGAGTTCATCGAATCAGGGATCCACCAGCAGGCCCTGGGCCGGGTTCGACTCGGCGGGCTTCGCGTGCACGGGGTACTTGGCCAAGGTTGCGACGGGGACGGTGTTCCCGCTGCTGAGAGACTGGTAGAGGCTTTCATCGACCCTGAGCGTGAGTACGTCGCTGTCGTTGTCGCGCGCGACGCTGATGTAGTACCAGTGGGGAGATTCGCGGCCGATGATGAGGCTGCGGCCAGCGACATCCCCGCGATGGAAGTGGCGCCTCCCGCCTGTCATGACCTTGCTGACGACCCGGTAGGCTTCGCGTTCGAGGAAGACGGAGTTGGGGATGCGCTGGGTCTCGCTCTCCCCTACGACGAGGAAAGGGGAGTCCCAGGGGAGAAGCACGGTGTCCTCTTGGATGCGGAGCCGGACGAGGAATCGTCGAGCGAGTACATCACCGCGCAGGTCGGGTCCTTCCTCCACCTTCAGCCCGCCCTCTTCTCCGGTCTCGATGGTGCGGGTGGCGTTAGCGAGAGCCCAGGCCGTCAATTCCGCCCCAGGTCCGCGGTTGAACTCGCTCCAGACATCTCGCCGAGCGTCGGGATTAATGCTGATGCGGATGCGGTCGCGCAGGAGGGTGATGCGGAGGGCGAATTGGCGGAGTTCCCGGGCCCAAGCGGCGTGAGGGTCTTCCTTTTCCCCGGCTACGTTCGGGCTTTTCCCCGCGGCAAGGCGTTGGGATTCCTCCGCACGCGCAAGCGTCCGCTCGATGGCTACGCCGAGCTCGTTGATCTTGATGGAGGCAAGCTCCTTACGAAGCTTACCCGACTCGGGGATGCTAGGGCTGTCGGGGAAGGTGTTCATCGTCGCCTCGAGCAGCCGCGCGTATTGACCCTCATCCGACACAGGGGAGAGGATCAGGGCGAGCGTTTCGGCTTGGGCCTGGGCCGCGAGCAACTGGGCTGCGGGAATGTCCTCGGCGAAGACGGCCACGGCGACCTTGTCGCCGAGGTTGATGCCTAAGCTCTCCAGGGGTGCCACCAACTTCTCGGGGCTGGGCCGAATGGTCGTGCTGAGTTGATAGGCTTTGGCCTCGTTCACCTTCAAGCGTGAGAGAAGGATGGGGAGCGACTCGGTACCACCTGTCGGCGGGGGGAAGGGCGCGTTGAGGGCCTCGACGGCGAGCTTCTCGTGGCGGCGGGCCTCATCTAGAACGCGTTTCCAGCGCTTGATCGTGGCGGGGTCGTCGATTGCCGCGGTGTCGGCGACGACGCCCAGCGTCTGGATGACCACATCATTTCCGAGAACAGCATGGCCGCCGGCGATGCCAACCCCGAGCAGGGCAACCGCCGCGATCCGACGAAGTTTGATTTGGGCCCGGATGCGGGCTTCGGTCTGCGCGATGAGCACCGCAGCCTGGGCGGGTGAGATTTCATCGACGGTAGTGGCGTTAGCGATGCCGTAGCTTAAGAGGCGACGGCGAAGGTCGGTGTCGAGACGGGGTGTATCGGGTACAGCTTCCTCGCCCTCGGTGGTCTCGGCCTGGCGGCGGGCCAGTTTAAGACCGCTGCCGAAAGTGAAGTGCTGCGAGAGGGGTTCCCATTGCTCCGTCCCAACCGGGGCACAGGGAGTCTCGGGCGTGACTTGTCCGGAATGGATGAGGTCTTGAATCTCATACTCGGTCAAGGGGCCCTTGACGGCGTTATCGAGGAATACAGCGAATTGACGCATGGTTGCGCTGGGGCTTGGTAAGGGTTGGACTCCTCCGCAGGGGTGGCAAGCCCTTACGGGCAGGAGGTAACCTTTGCAAAATTCCTCCCATAGGTCATCCTCTCCTCCCATGTCCGATCCCGGCCTCCAGCCCAGCCAGCGGCAGCTCCAGGGGATGGTCCTCACCCCCCAACTAAGGCAGTCCCTGCGCATCCTGCAGGTGCCTGCCACGGAGTTGAGGCAGGTCATCGGTGAGGAGTTGGCCGGCAACCCCCTGCTCGAGGAGGTGGATGGCCCCTCGTCCACCGAGGCTACCGCCCCGGCTGCCGAGGCCGAGCGGGATACCGAGGGTCCCCAGGAGCTTCGCCTCGGTGAGGATGACTTCGACGCGCTGAGCCGGATGAAGGAAGACTGGGACGACAGTTACTACGAGGAGATGAGGTCGCAGGGCTACTCCGCGGAGGACGAGGAGCGGCGTCGGCATCAGCTCGAGTCCGTCACGGGGGAGGCTTCGCTCGGGGAGCACCTAATGGGTCAGGCCCGCCTGACGACCTCCGACCCCGGCTTGCTGGAATGCTTCACCGCCCTGGTCGGTGCTCTCGACGAGCGTGGCTTCCTCGAAGAAGACCTTTCCCACTTAGCCCTCGCGCGTCAACTCGACTACGGCCAGCTCCGCGAGGCGCACGCCCTGCTTTTGGGTTTTGACCCGGTCGGCATCGGTGCACGCAACCTTCGGGAATGCTACCTCGCCCAGCTTCGCGTGGAGGGCAGGGAATCCTCCCCGGCGCTCCGCTTAGTGGAGGAATGCTGGGAGAACCTGATGGCCCGACGATTGGATGTGGTCGCGCGAGAGCTCTCCTACGATCCCGACACGCTACGCCTCGCCCTCGACGACCTCTCGCGCCTCGAGACTACTCCCGCTCGGCGCTTCGGTCGCGATGAGAATCGCGTAGTCACCCCCGACGTGACCGTGACGCAGGCCCCGGGCGGCGGCTGGAAGGTGACGCTCGACGACCGGCATGTCCCCCGCCTGCGTATCGCCCCAGCCTACAAGGACATGCTGGCCGGTCGCTCACTCTCTGACCAGGACCGTGCCTACATCCTCGAGCGCATGAAGCAGGGTAGGTTCCTCATCGGCGCGCTCGAGGAGCGCCAGCGCACCCTCGAGCGCCTCGCGCGCATCCTGCTCGACCGCCAGGCTGCCTTCTTCGAGCAAGGCCCGGCCAGCCTGCGTCCCTTGATCATGGCGGATGTCGCCCGTGAGCTTGGCGTGCACGAGACGACCGTCTCTCGCGCGGCTGCCAATAAGTGGATGCTCACGCCCTGGGGCCTGCGCGAGTTTCGCTCATTCTTCTCCTCCGGCGTTGCGACGGACGATGGCGGCGCGGTCGCCGCCTCGGGCGTGCAGGAGATTATCGCGGAGATCCTCTCCCGGGAGGACCCCGCCTTGCCGCTCTCCGACGAGGATATCACCTCAGCCCTTCAGGCGCGTGGCCTGCGTATCGCTCGCCGCACCGTCGCCAAGTACCGTGACGCGCTCGGCATGCCTCCCGCTCACTTGCGTCGCCGCCGCTGAGGCTTAGCAGCGCCTAAGCCAGAAGGCGCACGGCCGCGGTGCTGGATTTACAGTTCGATGGGCTTGCCTGGCACGGGGTCGTGCACCCGGGAGCGCGGGAGTGCCTCGGCCAGGGCTTGCTTCATCCATTCCCGGGCAGGCGGATCGCCGTGGGTCAGCACGATGTCCCTCGGTCCGACATCCTTCGCAAAGGCTATGAGCTCCTCGCGGTCGGCGTGCCCGCTCAGGTGGAAGCGCTCGACCTCACAGCGCACGCGGGCGATGTGGTCGAGCCCCTTGAATTCGAACTCACCGCCAGGCGGTGTGCCGATGAGCGCGCCGCCCGGGGTGTCAGGATCGCAGTAGCCTACGAAGAAGATGGCACAGTCCGGGTGGTCGACGAGGTTAGCGGCCAGCCTCCAGGCTGGTGTCTTCTCGACCAGCATGCCACTCGAGACCAAGTAGATGCCAGCCTGGCGCGGCTTGCGGCCGGGATCGGTGTATTCCTTGCGCAGGGCGATGACTCCAAGGTCGTCGAGGATGCGACGGTCGAAGCTCAGTTGGCGCGTCCGACGCGAGGCCTCGGAGAGGTAATCGCAGAGGTCTAGGCCAAGGCCTGAGCAAAAGATCGGGCAGTCGGCGAGCTCGCCTCGGTCGGCTGCTTCGCCGAGGAAGAGCAAGAGCTCCTGCATCCGGCCGAAGGCGAAGGCGGGGATAAGCACAGAGCCTCCGCCGTCGATCACTCGGTTGATGGCTCTGAGCAGGCGGCGTTCCTCGGTGGCGCGGCTAGCGTCGGGGATGGTGGTGGTCGCCCCGCGGGTGCACTCCATGATGAGGATGTCGGCTGGCGTCCGCGGGAACTCTGCGCCGGGTACGGTCCGCTGGGGGGTGAAATGCACGTCGCCGGTGACAAATACGCGTCGCCCTTGGTGGGTGGCTGAGAAGCCGGTGGCGCCCGCCACGTGCCCGGCGCGGTGGAAGCAGAGCTCGACCTGGTCTTCGCCGTTGCCGATACGCCGGGGGATGCCGAGGGGCACGCTGGTTAGGGCGGCCTCGACGCGCTCGATGTCACCTGGCGTGTAGAGCGGCAGCTCGGTATTACCGAGCTCTTCGCGCTGACGGCTCATCACCGAGAAGGAGTTGCGCAGGAGGCGTTGGGCAAAGAGGGCGTTCGAGGCGCTGGTCAGCACCCGGGTGCGCGGATTGGCCCGGACGAGCAAGGGGAGGGACCCGAGGTGGTCGAGGTGGCAGTGGGTAAGGACGATGCTGTCGGTATTGCCCGCGACGAGGTCTAGCCGGGGGAGGGCCGACTTACCTGCGTGCTTAGGGTGCATGCCGCAGTCCACCACCATGCGGTGTCGTCCGAACTCGAGGAGCAGGGAGTTGGCGCCGATGTCACGGCTGCTATTAAGGTCGGTCAGGCGCATTAGTCGGTAAGGGGGGCGGACATGGGAATCTCGGGAATCTTGACGTGTACAGCTTGACCTGCCTCGTCCCGGCCATGGAAGGCGCCGGAGGCGGCGAGGGGGCGACCGTCGGTCAGGTGGTAGCTATTGTAACGAAAGACCTCGCCGGGACGCAGCACGGGTTCCTGCCCCACGATTCCATCGCCCTCAACCACCTCGAGGGGACCTGTCTCTGGCCTAAGGATCCACTTCCGGCCCTGGAGGGTGACGGTTCGGTCGGACAAGTTGGCGATGGCGATGAAGTACACGAAGGCGTGGGGGGTCTCGGGCGGGAAGTCGGGGCCTTGGTGGTGGACGACCTTTTCCACCGTCACTTGAAGGCCGGGCAACTCGAGGGAACCCTGGTTGGGCATGGAATAGCGAACTCGAACCGCGCCCGAAGAGGAAGAAAAATACAACTCCTCTTGCCCTCCCTCGGACCTGTCCACAGGGTTCGGCTGCATGTCGACGCCAGCCGCGCCCGCCGAGGTCTTCCGCTTACCGCGGAAGTTTTGGTTCATCGCCGCCTACCTCCTGCTTCTGGGCTTCTCTTGGGTCTGGCAGTCCTTCTCTCAACCTATCGAGTCTGGAACCCGGCTCGTGCCAGTCAGGCTAGAAGGCAAGGGCACCCCGGTGGTCATCGTGCCTCGCCTTCCGGATAATCTTAGCGAGTCCCAACTAGTCCAATCCCTCCTCGCCTCCACCGAAGCTCCAGTCTGGCGGGTCGAATGGCCGAGGGATGCGTTCCGGGATTCTCGAAAAGACCACTCGACGCATGCCCTGGTATCTGAGCTCCCCCCTTTGCTCGATGCCCAACCCGCGTTGGCCAATCGGGATTATCACTGGGTTGGCGAGGGCATGGGAGGCGTGGTGGTTGCCGAGCTAGCCGCGCGTCACCCAGGCAAGGTCCGCTCGGTCGCGCTCGTCAACTCGCCAGGTTCGCAGGAGTACACCCTCCTCGGAAATGCCGTAGCCAACAAGTTCGTCTATTTCTTCCACCACATTCCCTTTGTCCTCGCGGATAACTTGCTACCGCATTTTGGCCTGCTCAGGACGCAGCCGATGACCCGGGCCTACTCGGGGGTCTTCTTCGATACCGACCTGAGTGAGAACCGCGCCTTCCTGCGCTCCCATGACGGGCCAGTCCTCTTGCTCCATGGTCGTGACAATTGGGTGACCCCCCTCGACGCGGCCCGCTACACCGTCCGGCTGGTACCCCAAGCTCGTCTGGTTGAGCTGGCGGGCGGCCGTGAGTTGCAGGAGCCAGCCGAGGCTGCTCGCCTCCTCGCTGATTTCCAGGCGCAATCCGACGCTGGCCTAGCGCCACGACGTCCCGCGGCGCAGCCTCCGGAGACTTCCTGGCCGGAGTTGGTAACGTCCCTCGGTGCTCGTTTCTGGATTTTGATGATGGTCATCGCGGTCTGCACTTTCGTGGCGGAAGACCCTACCTGCCTTGCCTGCGGCCTGCTCGCCGCCGAGGGTATCATTGGATTCTGGTGGGCCGCGCTTGCCTGCACCATGGGTATCTTCGTCGGCGACATGTTCCTCTACACGCTCGGCCGCACCCTCGGTCGGTCCGCATTGCGCCACCCTCCGCTTCGCTGGATGGTCCAAGAGCATGAGATCGACCGGATGGCAGGCTGGTTTGGCTCGCCCCGCGGGATGATGGTCATCGTCAGCTCCCGCTTCATCCCCGCCAGTCGAGTCCCCACCTTTGTCACCGCTGGAATCCTACGCCTGAGCCTACCTCGGCTCGGGCTTCTCCTATTGGTCGCAGCCCTCATTTGGACCCCTGTCCTGATGTGGCTCGGCCATACCTTTGGACCTCCGTTCATGGAGCAGTTCCCGAAGTACAAGCAGCACGCCGCGTGGATCATCCTTGGAGTGTTCGTCGGCATCTGGCTGTTCACCCACTGGGTGTTGCCCATGCTTACCCACCGCGGTCGGCGCGAGGTCCTCATGCGCCTGACTCGCCTGCGTCGTCCCGACCTCTGGCCGACGTGGCTGCGCCTCTTGCCGCTGCGCGCGGCACTTCACCTACCGGCGCTGCTACGCGGCAGGCCAACCGCGGCCTGCGCAGCCAACCCCGGCTTCGGTAAACTCGGAGGAGCGATAGGTGATGCCAAGGGAGACCTCCTGTCCCGCTTCTCCGCGCACGAGCGCACCTGCCCCTTTGT
>JBFZFD010000044.1:0-5572 GCA_041306485.1 Opitutia bacterium
TGCGGATAGGGAAGCCGAAGAGAATGCCTGGGGCCACGCCGTAATCACCTTTAGAGAGTACGGCGACGGAATGCCAATCTCCCTCGGGCGTGGGGAAGTGGAGGCTGCGCAGGGTGTCGAGCGCAGCGTTGGCCGCGGAGGCCGCGGAGGACGCGCCGCGTGCCTTGATCACGGCGGCGCCGCGCTGCTGCACAGCAGGGATGAAGGTCTCCTGCAGCCAGGCGGTGTCAGGAATGGCTTCGGTGGCGGGACGACCACCGACGGTCGCGTGGGCGTAACTGGGGAACTGGGTGGAGGAATGATTACCCCAGATACCGAGGCGGCGCACCGCGGAGACAGGCACGCCGGCCTTGGCAGCGAGCATGGCCTTGCCGCGATTCTCGTCCAGACGGGTCATGGCGAAGACATTGTCCGTGCGAAGCTTGCCAGCGCGCAGGGCGATAAGGGCGTTGGTGTTGCAAGGGTTACCGACCACGAGCACGCGCACCGAGGCCTTGGCGCTACGGCCGATGGCTTCGCCTTGGCCGACGAAGATCTTGCCGTTAATCCCGAGGAGATCTTTGCGCTCCATGCCGGCCTTGCGGGGCACGGCACCGATGAGGAGGCACCAGTCGGCGTCGCGGAAGCCGATATCGAGGTCACCGGTGGCGACAACTTCTGTCAGGAGAGGGAAGGCGGCATCCTCGAGTTCCATCACGACGCCCTTGAGGGCTTCGAGGCCAGGACCAACCTCGATGAGATTGAGCGCGACGGGTTGGTCGGGACCGAAGACCGCCCCGGAGGCGAGGCGGAAGATTGCGGCGTAACCGATGTTACCAGCGGCGCCGGTGACGGAGACACGAATGGGGGGACGGGGAGCCATGGGGCATCCAACCTTCCGTTCGCCCGCGGGGGAAGGAAAAACCTCAGAGACCAAGCTGGCCTTGTCCCATCCCGGCGGCGCCAGCGGCCGAGGTGGAGTCGGCGAGGAGGAGACCGAGCTTAGCGGAGCCAGATGCCTCGAGGTTCAGTAGAATGAGCGCAGCGGCGAGGGCATCGAATCCCGCCGCGTGGTAGCGGCGACGATCCGGGGGACAAAGGAGCGCGGCTTGCTCGTCGAGCGACCGCTGCAGGCCGAGACTACCGATAAGGGCTTCTAAGCCGTGGTCAGGGATATCGGGCCGGCGACGGCGAGCGAGGGCGAGGGTATCGATCCAGGGGCCCCACTCGGCTTGGGCTGCGGCAGTCTCGGAGACAGCGGGCACAGCGGCTGGATGGGGCCAGGTCGCAGCGAGGAGGCGGGCCTCGACCGAGGCTTGGTGGGCGGCGAGGACTCCCGAGGCGCGCAGGGCGAGGAAATCGGACCAACGGGACTCGAAGAGACGCTCACCCGTCAGGTCGGCGGCGGCAAGCCCATGGCAGCGCGTCTCCTCGGCGGGGATGTCGGCGCGCGGCGCGCAACGACCCGTGAGTAGTCCGACGACGCGCCCGCCCAGTAGGGTAACGGCCCCGAACTCGACTACGCCGGTGCGCGGGCCGCCCTCGAAGTCGAGGACGTGCACGGGCACCTCGGTCCAGGGCTGGCGCGGGTTAGCCAAGTCAGAGCGAGGCGTAGAGCTGGCCGAGCTCCGTGAGGGAGCCGTCGGCCTTAGTCAGCGCGCTGGTGCCGAGAGGGGCGGAGCTCGGTGCGGAGGGGAACCAGGCGTGGCGCTCGAGGCACTCGAGCTCATCCAGCTTAGGGAAGACCTTGCGCATGAAGTCGGCGACTTGGGCTGGCTTGTAGCGGTTTTGGTCGGGAGATTTGGCGTTCCAGTCGCCGACGGCATACTCGGTGATCCAGACGGGGCGGTTGCCGAACATGCGGGAGACGCTGCGCACGCGGCCGACGAGGCCGTCGGGGTCGGGGCCGCCGTAGGAATGCATGCAGATGAAATCGACGCGCAGCTTGCGCTCTTCGACGCCCTTCATGAAAGCCTTCATCCAATCGCGGTCGGGGTGGACGCAGCCCGGGGAGCCCAGGCGGAGACCGGTCCGCATAAGGACGGGCCAGACGTCGAGCACGCGCTCGACGCTAAGGTTGGACTGGTCGTGCTGGTCGGGCTCGTTGAAGCCGAGCAGGGTGCCGATGCCGAGAGCCTTGGCCTTAACGGCGGCTTCGGCAATTTGGGCGTCCTGGCCCCAGTAACCCCAGATCATCGGGGTGAAGTCGACCTCCTTGGGTAGGAGCTCGGGGCGCTCAGCACCCCAGCTATACATCCAACGGGGCTTGAGGCGCTGGACGATGGGCAGCCACTTTCCGTCTTTCTTAGCAACGAGGCAAAGCCCCTTCTTGCGGAGAGGGCGAGGGGTGGGAGGGGCGACCTGAGCACCGATGGACGCGGCAAGGGCAAGGGCGCTGGAGAGGGTGAGGAATTTCTTTCGGTCCATGAAGGGAAAGACAGCGGGACGAGGGCGAAGTTACGGTGCTAACGCCATTCGTGGCGGGGGTAGCGGCCACGGAGGTCCTTGCGGACTTGCTCATAAGAGCCCTTCCAGAAGGCATCAAGGTCGGTGGTCCGCTGCACGGTGCGACGGGCAGGGGACTGGATACAGACGACGAGAGGTACCCTGCCCCCGCAGACCCGAAGACGGGAGCCGGGCACGTCATAGAGTTCTTGGACGGTGGCCTCGAGTTCGGCGGTGCCGTCGGGGTTGTAGGTGATGCGCGCGGGGTGCTTCTTACGGGGAAGATCGAGCTTCTCGGGGCACTGGGTTTCGAGGGCGAGAGATTGCTCGTGGGTGAGCCAACCTTTGACGCTGGGTAGGAGGGGTCGGTCGCGGATGTCGCGGTAGGCGGTGGCACCGGCGCAGACCTCTTCGATGACGAGCCGGCGGGCTTCGTCGTCGAAAAGGGGGATGCCGAGCTCAGGCGCGTGGCGCGCGAGGAAGTTGACGCGGGCAATCCAGCTGTCGACCTGGCTATCCCATTTTTCTAATTCAAGTCGGCCAGCGAGAACCTCGGCGGCAAGGAGCCGGCTGGCGGCGTCGGAGGGCGCGTCATCGCGCTCGCGCACTTCGAGGACGAGGTCACGGAAGCGACGTTCGGTGCGGGTGACTACCCTGCGTTGGGTGGGGTCGTAGCGCACGCCGGCGACTTCGGAGAAGTCGGAGGGGAAGAGCTCGCGCAGCCAAGATTCCTCGATGGCGGTGGCGAGGGAGAGGAGAGTGACGACCTCGCCACGGACTTGCACCTCTTCCATCTCCGCAGCGACGAGCAGGGTGGCGTCGCGCACCGCCGTTTCGCGCCGGAGCTCGCCCTTGCGCCCGTGTGCGACAGCGCAGCGGAGGGTGCCAGCATCGAGACGCACCGCAACGCGATCGCTGTGTCCAAGGAGCAGGCAGCGACGCAGGTCGTCGGGTTCGGCAGGGGTCGTGTTGACGGGGAGTCCTTGGCTACGGGCAATCCGAAGGAGTTGCTGGGCGGCACGGACGGCTTGGAGGGCACCTTGGGAATGAACGCCGAGGCGGTCGCAGGCATCGGGGTCGAAGCGAAGGTCCTCGGCACGCCCGAGGAGGGCGAGTCGGACAAGGAAGTCGGACCCCTCAGCGGCGGGCACGGCATCGCGTGCGGCCTCGGTGGCGGCATCGACATTGCGCAGAAGGATGTCCCTGCCCTGCTCGAGCCCAGCGATGCGGGCGACCTCAGAGACGCAGCCCAGCTCACCCGCGGCGAGGAGCATACGAGCGAGGCGCGGGTGGGCGGGGAAGGTCGCCATGCGACGTCCAAGGTCGGTCAGTTCGCCCTCGACCCCAAGGGCTCCGAGATCGCGGAGAGTGGAGCGGGCTCGGGCCAAGGCGCGAGGCTCAGGGGACTCGAACCAAGGGAAGTCAGCAGCGTCGCCCCAGCCACCCGCGCGGAGGAGGAGAAGCGTCTCGCATAGGTCAACGCGCAGGATTTCTGGTGTCTGACGAGCAGCGCGGGAATCGTGCTCGGTGCGCGACCAGAGGCGAATGGAACGTCCCGGTCCAGTCCGGCCGGCACGTCCGCTGCGTTGCTCAGCCGAGGCGCGAGAGATGGGTTCGGTCAGGAGAGTGTCGATACCGCGGACAGGGTCGAAGCGAGCCACGCGGGCGAGACCAGCGTCCACCACCGCGCGGATACCGGGCAAGGTGAGTGAAGTCTCGGCAACGTTGGTAGCGACGATGACCTTGCGCGCGGAGCCCTCGCGGACGGCGCGATCTTGGTCCTCGGGCGGCAGGTCTCCGTGGAGTGGCAGGAGCTCCACCCCGCGGCACTCGGGAGCATCGCGCAGCAGGCCGAGGGTACGGCTGATTTCATAAGCCCCGGGCATGAAGACAAGGATGTCACCTGTCGGCTCCTCGCGGAGGAGACGTCGGACCTGCTCAGCGGCGGGCTCCCAAGGTCCCCTCCCTGGGAGGCGCGGCGCGGGGACGTGCTCGACCTCGACCGGATAGGAACGTCCATCAGCCGCAAGGGTAACAGCATCGCCGAGCCAAGAAGCGAGGGACTCGGTGTCGAGGGTCGCGGACATCGCGATGACCAACAGGTCGGGGCGGGTGGTCGCTTGGAGCCGACGGGCGAGGGCGAGGGCAACATCCGCGTGGAGGTTGCGCTCATGGAACTCATCGAAGACGACAGCACCGACGCCCTCGAGGGAGGGGTCGGCTGACATCTGGCGCAGGAGTAGCCCCTCGGTGACAAACTTGATGCGGGTGGCAGCGGACTCGACTCGGTCGAAGCGGATCTGATAGCCGACCTCGTCGCCCAACCGGCCACCGCGCTCAGACGCTACGCGCGCGGCGAGGAGCCGAGCGGCGATGCGACGAGGTTGGAGGACGATGACCTGTCCCTTGACGAGGCCAAAATCGATGAGCATCTGGGGGACCTGGGTGGACTTGCCTGAGCCAGTGGGCGCGCGCAACACGATGCGCCGGCTCCGGGCACATGCCTCGCGGAGCGGTTCGCTCAGGGCCGCGATGGGGAGGGGTGAACTCATCGGACATCCAGCTCGACGAGCTCGGGCTCTGGTCCGCCTGGCAAGAGGTGGAGGAGGGCGACGGTGACGGGGAGGCGAAAGCGACGGGGACCGGCGGAGCCAGGATTGAGGTGGAGCACGCCAGCAGCGTCGCGCGAGAAATCCGGCACATGGGTGTGCCCGGTGACAACTACCTGGGCGGATGGGGTGGACGGGGAGGTCGGTAGATGTCCGTGGCGCAGGAGGATATCTATTCCAGCCATGCGATGGAGTAGTTCCAGGGGGAGCTCGGGAAGGTCGTCGCAGTTGCCAGCGACCGCATGAGTGGGGGCAATGGCAGAGAGGGCCTCCAAGATGGAGACATCACCCACATCGCCCGCGTGAAGGATAACCTGACAGCCCTCGAGTGCGACCAATGCTTGGGGGCGAAGGAGGCCGTGGGTATCAGAAATCAACCCGATGCGCGGGAAGGACATGGCCTCAGCGAGGGCGGCGCAGGCTGCCTGGCTTGAGCGAGCGTAGCTGCGAGAACTCGGCGCCGAGGGTCTCCTTGAGCTTAGCGCGGACGCCGGAGGGGATGGCACCAAGTGCTTGGTCGAACTCGGGCGCGCCGGGTC
>JBFZFD010000045.1:0-10504 GCA_041306485.1 Opitutia bacterium
CGGATGACGTTCGGGTTGAAGAGGTCGGTGACAGGGTCGCAGATGACGAGGGCGGCGCAGCCGGCCGAGTCTGCGGTGCGCAGTAGGGAGCCAAGGTTGCCGGGCTTCTCAACGGACTCTGCGACGAGCACTAGGGCATCGGGCCCGAGGTCGAGCCGGGCGAGTGAGATATCCCAACTCTCGGCGACGCCGAGGATGCCGTCGGGACCCTCGCGACCGCTGGCCTTGTCGAACGCCGCCTCTCCCAGTTCGCAGCAATCGATGCCCGCCTCGGCGGCACGCGCCACAAGGGCTGCAGCCCCGATGTCCTTGAACAGACCTGGGCAGAAGTAGACCTCCTCGACCGCTACCCGCCGATCAAGGGCGCGGGTGAGCTCGCGGAAGCCCTCGATGAGAAAGCTGCCGCGAGCCTCGCGGACGGAGCGATCGCGGAGCTTGGCCACGCCTTGGACGCGTGGGTTGGAGCGACTGTGGATAACCTCGTCGGACACGCTCTCCTTATGGGCGGGTGGCGGGCGGAGGGCGAGCCGCCTTTGCACTCGACCTTCACGCGCGGGCGGGGGAGGGTCAACCCGTGGAAGAACGTCCCCGCCAGGCCCCGCCGAAATTCAAGGCAGAGCCCTTCACCTACCATCAGGAGGTCACGCTGAACATCGATCGCTTGACCAACCTGGGCGACGGCGTGGGCCGGGTCGACGGCTGGGTCGTCTTCGTCTCGGGCGCCTTGCCTGGTGAACGCGTCTCCGTCCGTATCTGGCACAACGCAGCTAACTTCTCCCGGGGTGACCTCGTTCGCATCCACCAGCGCTCGCCCCATCGGGTCGAGCCACGCTGCCCCCTCTTCGGCACCTGCGGCGGTTGCCAATACCAGAACCTCGACTACCCCGAGCAGCTCAGGTGGAAGCAAGAGCAACTGCGCGACGCCCTCGCTCGGCTCGGAGGCATCGACGTAGCGGTTGAACCCTGCCACCCGTCCCCCCGGCAGTGGGGCTACCGGACCAAGCTAACCCCGCACTTCCAGCCACCCCGCGCACCCGGCGAGGCCTTTCCCATTGGCTTCCTCCACGCCCACAACGCACGCCGCGTGGTCGACGTACCTACCTGCCCCCTCGCCACCGACGCGGTCAATGCGACCCTCACCCGAGTACGAGCCGAGACCCGCGCCCGCGCGTCCGAATACCGTCGCGGCGCCACCCTGCTCCTGCGCGAGACGCGCGAGGGCGTAGCCACCGACCACCGCGCCTCAGTGACCGAGAAGGTGGGCGACCTCACTCTGCGCTTCGTCGCCGGAGATTTCTTCCAGAACAACCCCTTCATCCTCCCCGCCTTCGTCGACCACGCCGTCCAGCTGGCCAAAGACTCGGGCGCCCGGCATCTCGTGGACGCCTATTGCGGGTCGGGACTCTTCGCTCTCTCGGCGGCCCGCCACTTTGAGTCGGTGCACGGGATCGAGGTCTCGGAGGATGCCGTGCGCAAGGCGGCTGAGAACGCCGCTGAAAACCGCATCCTCAACTGCCGCTTCGTGGCAGGCTCGGCAGAGCGCATCTTCGACCGCCTGCCAGTCAAGGGGCCAGAGACGGCGGTGGTCATCGACCCTCCGCGCAAGGGGTGCGACGAAGCCTTCCTCGCCCAATTGGATGCCTTCTCCCCGCGTCGCATCATCTATGTCAGCTGCGCCCCCGACACCCAGGCACGTGACATCCGGTGGCTGGCAGCCAAGGGCTGGAAGGTCCGCACCGCCCGGCCCTTCGACCTCTTTCCCCAGACCCGGCACATCGAGTCCATCGTCGATCTGGAGCGCGCCTAAACCCCGCCAGGGCCATCGCCCGACGGGGCAAGGGGCTGGTAGTCTCCGAGCATGCCGCCCGGCGTCTGTGTGATGTCCCGCTTCCTGGCCGGCTGAGCACGCAGGACCGACCGCCGCCGCGTTAGCGGCGGCGGCAGCCACGGCCGCGGACATCCTTAGGCGACGGGTAAGGCGCCGTCTTCGTCGTCCTCAGCCCTCTCCACCTTGGAGATGCCGAGCAGGGCCTCGCCGTCCTTCAGACGCATCACGCGCACGCCCTTGGTGTTGCGACCAGCGGTGCAGCGAATGTCCGACACCTTGGTACGGATGGACTGCCCGCCCTTGGTCAGGAGCATGACTTCGTCATCTTCCTTCACACTGAGCGCGCCAGCCACACCGACGTCGGTATTGATGGCAATGACGCCCTTACCGCCACGCGACTGCTTGCGGTAAATGGCCTCCTTGGTCTCGGGATCGTCGTAGGGAGTACGCTTGCCGATGCCATCGATGCCAACCACGAGCAGGGTGCAAGTGGGGTCGACAATCTCCATCGCCTTCACGTTGTCGCCCTTGTCGAGGTTCATGCCGATGACACCCGTGGTGTCGCGGCCCATCGATCGGACATCAGACTCGTGGAAGCGGATGCTCATGCCGGACTGTGAAATCATCACGACCTCGTTATCACCCGCGGTCAGCTTGACTGAGATGAGCGCGTCGCCGTGCTCGATGTTGACCCCGATGATGCCGCCCTTGCGATAATTGGCATACTTGGAGATTTCCGTCTTCTTGATGATGCCCGCACGGGTACACATCACGAGGAACTTGCCAGCTTCGAAGTCGGAAACGCACACCATGGCGGCGAGGGACTCTCCCTCCTGCAGGCCGAGAAGGCGGGTCAGTGCCTTACCACGGCTAGCACGGGCGGCCTCCTCGATTTCATAGACCTTCTCCACATAGACCCGACCGTTGTTCATGAAGAACAGGATGTGGTCGTGGGTGTTGGCAGTGAAGAGGTGCTCGATGAAGTCATCCTCGCCCTCGATGGGCTTGGAGAGCTCCGCACCCTTGGTGCCCTTGCCCCCGCGCTTCTGCAGGCGGTACTGGGCCACGGGGGTACGCTTGATGTAGCCGGCGTGTGAGACGGTGACCACGCAGCCCTCGTTGGCCACGATGTCCTCCATCGAGAGCTCACCCTCCTTGTCGCTCACCCGGGTCTTGCGCGGGGTGATGTGTTTCTTGGCAACGTCGCGCATCTCTGTTTTGATGATGCCGAGGAGCTTGGCCTCGCTGCCCAGAATGGACTGGAGTTCTTCGACTAGGGCGAGGAGAGCACGGTACTCCTCCTCGATTTTGTCGCGCTCGAGGCCGGTGAGTTGGTAGAGGCGCAGGTCAAGGATGGCGAGGGCCTGGCGCTCGGAGAGGCCGTACTTTTCCATCAGGCGTCCGCGGGCCTCGTCGCGATTGGAGGCGGCGCGAATGATTTTGACGAAGTCGTCGAGGTTCTTGAGGGCAATCTTGAAGCCCTCGAGAATATGGGCGCGATCCTCCGCCTTGCGCAGGCGGAACTGGGTACGGCGGGTGATGACGTCGCGGCGGTGCTCCACGAAGCAATCGATCATCTCGCGGATGTTCATCTGCTTGGGGCGGCGCTTGTCTAGGGCGAGCAGGATGACGCCGAATGAGCTCTCGAAAGCGGTGTGCTTGTAGAGCTTGTTGACCACGACCTTGGGGTTCTCGTTACGCTTGAGCTCGATGACGATGCGGGTCTGCTCGTCGGACTCGTCGCGGAGGTCGGAGACCTCGTCGAGGACCTTCTCCCCAATCAGGCGGGCAATGTCGATGACGAGGCTGGCACGGTTGACGTTGTAAGGGATCTCGGTGAGGACCACCTGCTCCTTACCATTCTTAAGCTCCTCGGTGTGAGCGACACCACGCGTGCGGACGATGCCGCGGCCGGTGGTCAAGTACTGGCGGATACCCTCGCGACCATTGATCACACCACCCGTAGGGAAGTCGGGACCCAGCACAATCTTGGTCAGGTCTTCTGCCGTGGTTGAAGGCTTTTCAATCACGCGGCAGATAGCCTCGACGAGCTCACCGAGGTTGTGCGGGGGGATATTGGTCGTCATGCCGACGGCGATGCCGGTCGAGCCGTTCATCAACAGGTGGGGCAGCGCGGAGGGGACGACGGTAGGCTCGGTGGTCGACTCCTTGTAATTGGGGGCGAAGTCGACCGTGTCCTCGTCGATGTCGGAGAGAAGGTCCTCGGCGACTTCCGAGAGCCGGCACTCGGTGTAACGGTAGGCAGCAGGAGGATCACCATCGACCGATCCGAAGTTACCCTGAGGCTGGATCAGCGGGTAGCGCATGACCCAGTTCTGGGCGAGGCGGACGAGCGTGTCGTAGACCGAGCTGTCGCCGTGGGGATGGTAGTTCTTGAGGACTTCGCCGACGACACCCGCGCACTTGTCGAACGGGCGGTTGTGGAGCAGCCCCTCGCGGAGCATGGCATAAAGGATTCGCCTTTGGACCGGCTTCAGCCCGTCGCGCGCGTCGGGGAGGGCGCGCGAGACGATGACCGACATCGAATAGTCGATGTAGGCCGTCTGCATGATGTCAGTGATATTGGCGGGCGTGAGCTTCTCGTTCTCGGCATACATAGGTTGAAGGAGTAGGGTGTCTGGTTAGAGGGAGGGCGGGGAGGCGGGGTCAGACGTCCAGATTGGAGGTGTTGAGGGCGTTGTCCTCGATGAAGGCGCGGCGGGCGGGGACATCCTCGCCCATCAGCATAGCGAAGATCCGGTTAGCCTCGGCGGCGTCACGGATGTCGACCTTGAGCAGGCGGCGCTTAGCCGGATCCATCGTGGTCTCGAATAGCTGCTTGGGATTCATCTCACCCAGGCCCTTGTAGCGCTGGATGCTGAGGCCCTTGCGCCCAAAGGCGCGGATTTGGCCGACCAGCTCAAGGATGCTGCGCAGGGGCACGGGCTCGGCTTCGCGACGGACCTTCTTGGCCGGGGCTGGCTTGGCATCCTTAGCCTTGGACTTGCGGGAGCCCTCGGTGGACTCGGCAGGCTCGGCCGACTCCTCCTCAGCTTCGGGCGAGCCGCCCTCGACCAACTGGTAGCGAACCTCATCGTCGGCGGTGAAGCGCTGGATGTCGAGGCCATGGCCGTCGAGCTCAGCGAGGAGTCGGGAGAGGGCCTCGTTCTCGTGGATCTCGTACAAATTGATGCGCTGCTGGACAGTGACACCCTTGACCTTGGATTCGCGGCTGACCTGGGTGACCAGGAAGTCATCGAAGGATTGTTCCTTCATGAAGACCTGCCGTGCGTCCTCGTCGACGAGGAACTCGAAGGCCTCTTCGTTGCCCGTGCGGATCTTGGCCACGAAGCGCGGGAGGGCATGGCTCTTGCGAACCTGCTGGTCAAGGTAGAGGGAGAGCGGGCAGCCGGTGCGGCCGACGCCTGCACCGAGGGACTCAAGGCGGGCGAGAGCTTCGACGATGCGGTCGACCTTGGGGCCAGGGAAGGTATGCTTATCGCGCAGGCGGACGAGGTTGACGTCCTCAGCGCCGAGTTCGAGGAGGATGCGATTGAGGTCGGCGTCGTTATCTACGTACTGCTCGCGCTTCTTGCGCTTGATGCGATAGAGCGGCGGCTGAGCGATGTAGACGTAGCCGGCGTCGATGAGGCCAGGCATCTGACGGTAGAGGAAGGTGAGGAGGAGGGTCCGGATGTGGGAGCCGTCGACGTCCGCGTCCGTCATGATGATGATCTTGTGGTAGCGGCAGCGAGTGACATCGAAGGCGCCATCGCCCTCGTGCCGGCCGATGCCGGTGCCGCAGGCCGTGATGATGGTGCGGATTTCGTCGTTGGAGAGGATCTTGTCCATGCGAGCCTTCTCCACGTTGAGGATCTTACCCTTGATAGGTAGGATAGCCTGGTAGCGGCGGTCGCGACCCTGCTTGGCCGAGCCACCAGCGGAATCGCCCTCCACGATGTAAATCTCGCAGACCGAGGGATCGGACTCAGAGCAGTCGGCCAGCTTGCCAGGCAGCCCGCCCGAGGACATGGCAGACTTACGAACAGTCTCGCGCGCCTTGCGGGCGGCCTCGCGGGCACGGGCCGCGTTCAGGCACTTGTCGACGATGCGTTTGCCCGTCTTGGGGTCGCGCTCGAGGTAGTACTTAAGTTGCTCACCGACCACGGAGTTGATGATGCCCTCGACCTCGGGGTTGGTCAGGCGGGTCTTGTTTTGGGACTGGAACTTGGGGTCGGGGTGCTTCACCGAGACCACCGCCACAAGGCCTTCACGCATGTCGTCACCCGTCAGCTTGGAATCCTTGTCCTTCACCAAGTTGTTGGCCTTGGCGTAGCTGTTGATGACGCGGGTGAGGGCAGAGCGGAAGCCGGAGAGGTGAGTACCACCCTCGGAATTGGAAATCAGGTTGGTGTAGCAGAAGACGGTCTCGTCGTAGCGGCCGTTGTACTGGAGAGCGACATCGAGCATCATGCGGCGCTGGCCGGGCTTGGGCTTTTCGTCGTCCGCCATCACGCGCGGGCTGGAAGGATCGGTGAAGTCGACCTCGGCGGTGATGAGGATGGGCTTATCGTGCATCGTCTCCTCATTGGCGTTGAGGAAGGAGACATACTCGGCGATGCCGTCCTTGAACTGGAACTTGTCGGAGCGACCGTCGCGCTCGTCGGAGACCTCGATGGTGATACCGGGGACAAGGAAGGCCAGCTCGCGCAGGCGACGCACGAGCGTCTCGTAGCGGAAGGTGGTGACGGTGAAGATGGTCGGGTCGGGCAAGAAGGAGATGCGAGTGCCAGTGCGCTTGGTCTTGCCGATAACTTTGATTCCCTGGGTGACCTCGCCCTGGGAGAACTTCATCTGGTGAATCTCGCCCTCGCGGCTGACTTCGGCGACGAAACGAATGGAGAGTGCGTTGACGCACTTTGCGCCAACGCCATTGAGGCCGCCCGAGACTTGGTAGGCACCTTTGTCGAACTTACCACCGGCGTGGAGATTGGTCAGGACGAGCTCGAGCGTAGGAACTTTCTCCTCCGGGTGCATCGCCACGGGAATACCGCGGCCGTCATCTTCGACGGAGAGCGAGCCATCGCGGTGGATCTCAACCTTGACGGACTTGCAGAAGCCGGCGAGAGCCTCGTCGATCGAGTTGTCGACAATCTCGTAGACGCAGTGATGCAGGCCGGTCTCGTTGGTGTCGCCGATGTACATGCCGGGGCGCTCGCGCACGGCCTTAAGGCCTTTGAGGCGCTTGATGTCGGAGGCTTCGTAGGAGGCTTTGCCGGCGTGCTTACCGGTGCCCTTAGTCTTATCGGAGTCAGTCATGGAAAAGTGGGGTTTTTGTTCGTTTTTCACCGCTGGGGGCGGGTCAAAATGATGCTGTTTTATGTCAAGGGGGTGGCAAGGGAAAATACCGTGTCTGGGAATCTTTTTTACGAACCACAAACCCATGTTTATCAGAAATTTACATCATCTTTTCGCTTTTTCATCACAGCCTAATTCACAGGTTATGCACATACGGCTTCAAGGCCCTTTTAGGGCATTTAACGAGACTACCCATCCGCGGCCTTAGGCGAGGAAGTCGGCAGCGTACCCGAGGGCTTCTGGCCCCCCATCCTCGAGCAAGTAATGCCCTGCTTTAGGCAGTAGGCGGACCTCGGCTTGGGGCCAGCGCTCTTGGAAGACTTGGGCGAAGCGTGCGGTGAAGCAGAAGTCACGCATGCCCCAGAGCAGCAGCACGCGATGGGCGGCGAGGGCGTCGAGTCCCTTCGAGACATCCTCGAGCACGGCGCGAGAGGGATGGCTTTGCTCCATGGGGATATCGGCCACGAAGTCCGCCACGGCCTGACGTCGAGTGGCGGTCCCATAGGGCGCGAGGAAGCCGGCGCGCACCGCGGAAGGGAGCGGTCGAACCGTGGACATCCAAGTGGCGGGCCAGGCGAATCCATCGAGCTGTTGCACGAGGAAACGTCCAAGCCCGGGCACGCGGCAGAGGGCGATGCGCCAGGGAATCCAGGACGAGGGCCAAGCCGCGGTGTTCGTCACGAGCAGGCGGCGGAAATTTGCGGGACGTCGACCAGCGAGGCCAAGCCCAATGGCACCGCCCCAGTCATGGACGCCGAGATCGATGTCCTTGAGCGCGAGCGCATCAACCAAGGAGCCGAGGTGCCGGATGCGGTCGTCGAGACGAAGGAGGCGGTCGGGTCGGTCGGAGAGCCCCATGCCGAGATGATCGGGCACGATCACGCGGCGGCCGCGGCGGACCAGCTCGGCCGCGAGGTCGCGCCAGAGGAAGCCCCAAGAGGGATTGCCATGGACAAGTAGGACGGGGGCGGCCTCGCGGGGACCGAGGTCAACGTAATGCATGCGCCCCGCATCGGTCTCGTGCCAGCGGGGCTCGTGCGGCCAGAGGGTGCGGAGCGACTCGGGGATGCGATCCATGCTTAGGAGGCCTCTACGGCGAGCATCAGCGAGCTCAGGCCGCTGCCGATGCCGAGCAAGGCCACGCGGTGGCCGGGTACCACCCTGCCCTCGAGCTGGGCGAGCGCGAGGGTGGCGGGGAGGGAGACGGAGCCGACATTGCCGAGGCGCTCGAGGCTGGGGCAGTCCTTGGCGGGATCGAGGCCGAGCTGCTCGAAGAGGAGGGCGGCATGGCGACGTCCCACCTGATGTGTGACCACGCGGTCGGGCGTGGAAGTATCCCAACCGGAGGCGGCGCGGAAACGTTCCCAGCATTCGCGGGCCAGGGCGACACCGGCATGGAGGAGCGCCTCGGAGTCCGTACGCATATCGAGTTCAGACGCGGCGGTGTCACCCTCGCACAAACGATTGGCCGAGGAGTCGGTGGCGGCGGCAGCGGCCAAGAGACGGAAGCCGCCGGGCGAGGCGAGGTCGTCGCGCGAGACTACCGCGGCGGCGGCGCCAGCGCCGATGGTGAGGTTGGCGAAGTAGGGCTTGATGGCGTCGCGGTCGAGGGAGGTGTCAGCGTTGAGCGTGCGGATGGTGTGCTCCAGGAGAGGTCGTCCGTCCTCTCCAGCGCAGAGGAGAGCGCGGCGGATCTGTCCTGACTCCACCAGGCCGGCGGCGAGGACGAGCGCATTGGCGAAGCCAAGGCAGGCGTTGGAGATGTCGAGAATCTGTGCTTGGGAGCCGAGGCCGAGCAGGCCGTGGATGTAGGCGGCGGTGGCGGGCTCGAGGCGGTCACGGCAGACCGAGCAATGGATGAGCAGGTCGATGTCGGAGGGTCCTACCCCAGCGGCAGCCATGGCCCGCCGGCCCGCGGCAGCCGAGGCCTCGGAGGGGCGGATGGGGCCGGGCCAGAATCGTCGCTCACGGATACCCGTCATCAGCTCGAGTCGACCCTCGGGCAGGCGGAGCCGCTGGTAAAGTGGGCCGAGGCGACGCTCCACCTCGTCGGAGGTCATGACCTCGGGAGGGAGCTCCGCCACGAGGCCCAAGAGAGCGGTGCGAGTGAAGCGCATCAGTCGAGGCGAGTGGCCGCCTTGACGACCGCCTCGTCGAAGTAGTTCCAGTCCATCCCGGCGTTAACCACGATGCCTTGGGCGTTGATTCCGGAGGAGCGAGGAGAGAGCAGCCAAACAGCGGTGTCGGCGACTTCCTGGGTGGTCACGGCGCGACGGCGGAAGGTGAGTTTCTCTGCGAAGAGGTAGTTCTCCAAGTAGCCCGGGATGCCCGCTGAGGCGCTGGTCTTGAGGGGACCGGCGTTAACCGTGTTGAAGCGCACTTCGGTGTCGGTGCTGAAAGACTTGGCGAGGAATCGGCTGGCCGACTCGAGGGCGGCCTTGATGGGTGACATATACCCGTAGTTGGCGGCGGTGACCTGCGAGGAGATGCCAATGGCGACGACAGAGGCGTCGCGGCGCAGGTGCGGCTTGAGCGCACGGGCGAGCTCGACCAGCGAGAAGGCGGAGATGGCGGTGGCCTGGAGAAAGTCCGCGCGGAGGGTCTCATGGAAGGGCACGAGACCCTGGGAGAAGTTGGCGAAGGCCACGCTATGCAGGACACCGTCGATCGGTCCGTGGGCGCGGCCGACAGCTGCAGCTAGGGCCTGAATCTCCGGCTCTCGCTCGAGGTCGCAGACATAGGTCGGCTTGCCCTCGAGGAGCTTGTCGAGCGAGGCCTTGCGAGCCTCGGAGCGGACGGAGTAGACGACCTTCGCGCCTTGCTCCTCGAGCGTGCGGGCGACGTGCCAAGCAATCGACTTACGATTGGCGACCCCGAGGACGAGGTAAGTGCGACCCGCTAGACCCAGGAAGGACATGCCGATGATTCAGGCGGTTTTGTCGACGAGGGCGAGCGCGTAGCGGAGGGTCAACACGACCTTGCCCTCCTTGCGCACGGTGCCGGACATGAAATGGAACTGCTGCAGGGTCTCGGTGGGGCGCACCTCGATGGTTACCCGGTCGCCCGGTAGCACCATGCCCTTGAACTTGGCCTCCTCGATCCGGCACAGCATCGGGGTCTTCTCACTCGCAGAGACTCCAGAGGTGCCTAGACGGTGGGCGAGGAAGATAGCGCTCGCCTGGAAGACAGCCTCGCAGAGCAGGACGCCCGGGGTGATGGGATTGCCGGGATAGTGACCCGCATAGAAAGGCTCATCCGCCCGGAAGGTCCGGGCACAGAGGGCATGGGTCTCGTCGAGCTCCAGCACCTCATCGATAA
>JBFZFD010000046.1:0-4687 GCA_041306485.1 Opitutia bacterium
CTCGACGCCCTCGCACGTGCCGGCGCCCACGTACTCCCGGTCGAGACGGTCTTCTATGCCCTACTCGGTGGATCTGGACACCCCGCCTTTCGTGACTTCACCCGTCGCGTCCGCGGATAATGAGGGGACTAAGGGGACTAAGGGGGCTAAGGAGACCAAGGATTCTAAGGATACTAAGGAGACCAAGGATTCTAAGGGGACTAAGGAGACCAAGGATTCTAAGGATGCTAAGGAGACCAAGGACACCGAGGATTCCAAGGGGGCTAAGGATTCTAAGGGGGCTGAGGAGGCGGTCAGTCTGCCTGCCAACTCCTTTCGTTCTCCGTTTTTCGTTCGCGGCCCCCAGCCCCCCAGCCGTCATTCCATCAAGCCATCTCCCATTAAGCCATTAAGCGATTAAGCCATTAAGCCATTAAGCCTGCGCCCCTGCGCCCCTGCACCGCCTCATACCATCTCAACCCTGAGCGAGGGTTCGGCCTTCACCGCGGCCCCTTCTGGTAGGTCGATGTCTGCCATGGCCGCGAAGGCAATCATACCAGCGTTATCCCCGCAATGCCTTGGCTCGGCGACGAGCAAGGGCATGCCGCGTCCGGCGCAGGCCGCGCTTAGGCGAGCGCGCAGGACGCGATTATTCGCCACGCCGCCAGAGAGCCCGGCCGAGCGGTAGGCACCGACATCGGCAGCGGCGAGGAACTTCGACATCAGTTGGTCTAAGACCGCCTCCTGGTAGCCAGCACAGAGGTCAGCCATCGACGTTGCGACCATCGCGTCATCCATCCGCTCGAGTTGGTAGCGCAGGGCGGTCTTCAGACCTGAGAAGCTTAGTCGCAAGTCAGTGCGATCCGGTATCCCTCGCGGGAAAGCGAAGCGCGAGGCATCGCCTCCCTCCGCCTTGCGCTCGATGAGCGCACCACCGGGATATTCCATGCCGAGTAGTTTGGCTCCCTTATCGAGGGCTTCTCCCGCGGCATCATCCACCGAGCGCGCGACCACTCGCATGCCTAGGTCGGCGCCCAACTCCACGAGCAGGGTGTTGCCGCCCGAGACCACCATTGCGAGGTGGGGCAGCAGCTTCGCGCGCGCCGCGGCGAAGTCCGCGGGGTTCGCGGCGTGCAAGGCGATGAAGGGCGAGTGGACATGCGCTCGGAGGTGGTTGACTCCGACTAGCCGCGCCCCAGTCCCTGCGGCCAAGGCTCGGGCGAAGGCCAGGCCGAGCGAGAGGCAGGGCAAGAGGCCGGGCCCGCGGGTCACTGCCACCGTTTGTAGTCCAGCCAAGTGAGGGGTGAACTCGCGCAGCAACGCGGGCAAAGCGGCGAGGTGCTCACGGCTAGCGATGTCCGGTACCACCCCACCATGCGGCCGGTGCAGCTCGACTTGGCTGCTGATGCGCTCGAGCACGAGGCCGCGATCCGGCGCCAGCAGTGCCAGCGCGGACTCATCGCAGGAGCTCTCGACTGCGAGAATCATGCCTGTGAGGGTTGTCGCGTGGGGCCCGGAGGGCAAGCGCCGCCTCCGCGCTTCCGGCTCGCCCCGCCGCGTCCTAGGCTCAGGCTGGGGTCATGGCTGAGCCGAGGGATACCCTTCTCGCCGAGTTGCGACGCCGAGCGGGCGCTGCCGGTAGCGTGCGCTTCGATACCTTCGTCGAAGTTGCCCTCTTCCACCCCGGCTTAGGCTACTATGCCTCCGACCGCGACCGAGTGGGTCCACGCAGGGGAGCCGACTTCACCACCGCCGCCGCCCTCGGGCCCATCTTCGGCGAGCTGATTGCGGAGGCCGCCGCCGGCATCCTTGGCGACACCCGCGACCATGTCCTCGTCGAACTCGGGGCTGAGCCTGGACCCTCCGTCTTCGACGATGTCGCTGGGCGCTTCGCCGCCCTGCAGGTGCGCCGTCTTGGCGACGCGCTCGACATCCCCGCGCGCTCCGTCCTCGTCGCCAACGAGCTCCTCGATGCCCAGCCCTTCCGTCGCCTTCGATTCCTCTCGGGCCGTTGGGTCGATCTTGGTGTGAGCATCCTCGCGGATGGCAGCCTCGCTGAGACGGTTTATGGGGAGCCCTCCGATATCCCAGGGCGTGCCCTCGTCGCCACCCTGCCCAATCCCTGGCACGAGGGAGCAACGCTCGACATCTCTCTCGCTGCCGAGACGCTCCTTGGACAACTACTCGGCGGGACTTGGTCCGGCCTCGCCATCTTCCTCGACTACGGCAAGCCCCTCCCCGACCTGCTCGAAGGCTCGCCCCAGGGCACGGCCCGCGCCTACCGCAACCACGGGCTGCACCACGACCTTCTCGCCCACCCCGGCGAGCAGGACCTCACCTGCCATGTCGCCTGGGATCGTCTCGCGGCTGTGATGGCCGAAGCCGGCTTCGCCCCCGCCAAGGTCGAGCGTCAAGAGGCCTTCCTCGTGCGCCATGCCGCGCCCGCCCTCGAGCGCTTGGTGGCCGCCGGCAACCTGCAGTCCGTCGGTGTCCTGAAGGCCCTCACCCATCCGGCGCATTTCGGCGGTAAGTTCCAGGTCCTCTGGGGTCGGCGTTGACCCAAGCCCCGCCCGGGGTTGGATAGTCGCATGAGAGCGCTTGCCTTCCTCCTCCTCGCCGCCGCCCTACGCGGCGAGGTCTTCCTGCTCGAGAACTTCGACGGCGACGGCTTCGGCACTTGGACCGTCGAGGGTTCAGGCTTCGGCCTCGCCCCCGTCCCCGGCAGGCTTGATGGCGTCAACGGCGTCTTCACCGGCTTCGCTGGCGGCGGCCACGCCTGCTCCGCGCACGGTGGCGACTCCGCTCAGGGATCCCTCACCTCGCCGGAGTTCACCGTCTCGCAGCCGCATCTGGCCTTCCTCATCGCTGGCGGCGACCACAAGGGGCAGACCTGCGTCCAGTTACTCATTGGCGGTAAGGTCGTCCGCGAGACCGCCGGTCCCCGCTCCCTTGAGTTCAGCCAGGTCAACTGGGATGTCGCAGAGTTCCGCGGCAAGCGCGCCACCCTTCGGATTCTCGACACCCGGACCGATGGCTGGGGCATCATCGCCGCAGACCACTTCGTCCTCAGCTCCGCTCCCCGCCCAGCCCTTCCACGCGACGGCAACGGCAAACTGCCTCAGGCCGCCAAGCTCGCCCGAGTCCCCGGCGAGGCCTCCGCCGCTATCCCCGAGGGCACCGACCTGCGCGTCATCGCCACGCGCGAGAGTCACGGCGTCGCCTCGCCCACTGCCATCGCCTTTGGTAACGACGGTGCCCTCTTTGTCGCCGAGACCCCACGCTTCCGCAAGGGCGTCGAGGACGACCGTGATAATCTCTTCTGGTATTTGGACGACCTCGCCGCCGCTACCACCGCCGACCGACTCGCCCTCCATCGCAAGTGGGACCACCGCCGGCCTATCGCCGAGTTCACTGAGCGCTCCGAAATTGTGCGACGTCTCGATCAGCGTGCGCCGGATGGTACATTCGGCCGCGCCCGTATCTTCGCCGACGGCTTTAATGACGTCCTTGACGGCACCGCAGCCGGGGTTTTCGCCTGGGACGACACCGTCTACTTCGCCTGCATCCCGCATGTCTGGATGCTGCGCGACGGCGGTCCCGACGGCCGTTCCTCCGCTCGCCTCTCCGCTCAAGACGGCTTCGGCGTGCGCGTCTCGTTCTCTGGTCACGACCTCAACGGCTTCGCGCTCGGGCCCGACGGCCGGTTGTATGGCACCCTCGGCGATCGCGGCTTCAGCGCCCTGACCAAGGACGGTCGCAAGTTGGATTACCGCAACCGCGGCTTCATCTTCCGCCTCGAGCCCGACGGCTCCGGCTTCGAGATTGTCCACGACGGCCTACGCAATCCTAAGGAAATCGCCTTCGATGTCCTCGGCCACGCGCTGACCGTCGACAATAACTCCGACCAAGGCGACGCCGCTCGCGTCGTCCAAGTCATCGATGGCGCCGACTCCGGCTGGGAAATGGAGCACCAGGCCATGCACACCTTCCACCGCCAGGTCGGCCTCGAGGTGCGCCCGCCCTCGCGCTGGATGGACGAGAAACAGTGGCAACTCGCCAATTCGGATCAGCCGGCCTTCCTCCTGCCCCCCATTGCTCACGTCAGCTCCGGTCCGTCCGGCCTCGCCTATCACCCGGGCTCTGGATTCCTGTCTTCCGAGGTCGGGCGCTTCGCTATCTGCGACTACCGAGGCGGCGCTTCGGGCTCTGGTATCGTCTCCTTCGCTGTCGAACCCGTCGGCGCCGGCCTACGTGTGACTGATCACCATCCGCTCGTCTGGGGCATCGCCGCGACCGATGTCGACTACGATTGGCAGGGTCGCCTCGTCATTTCCGACTTCATCGGCGGCTGGGCCACGCATGACAAGGGCCGCGTCCTCCAAGTGTCTGCCCGTGCCCCCCATCGCGCCACTGAGGTCGCTGGAGTGGCCGACCTCATTCGCGCCGGGTTCGCCCAGCGCCCCTCGGCCGAGCTCGCGAAGTTGCTCGCCCACGCCGATTTCCGTGTCCGTCTGCGTGTCCAGCTCGAGCTCACCCGCCGGCCCGACGGCGCTGACCGCCTCGCCGCCGCCACCGGATCGAAGAACAAGTTCGAGCGCCTCCACGGCGTCTGGGGTCTCGGCATCCTCGCCCGCCGCGGCGCTGCCCTCCAGCCGTCCGACGCCTGGGACGCTCGTCCCTCGCCCCTCTCTCCTGAGTCGACTCGAGC
>JBFZFD010000047.1:0-9665 GCA_041306485.1 Opitutia bacterium
GTTGTGGGGGATTGGGATGACATGGAGAGAAAGGGGGCGGAGGTGGGGAATGGAATTAAAAAAGGCACAAGGATGCGCGAGTGCGCCTCCTTCGCTTCCATTGTATCCTAAGTATCCTTAGGCGTTAACGCTCACCGGGGCGGCGAGGGTCGCGGTGCTACCGTGCGGGGTAACGCGGCGGAAGGCACCGAGGGCCTTGGGCCAATCGGCGAGGAGCGACTGTGCGTGAGGGCTGGAGGTGGCCTCAGCATGGCGTGCGACAAGGGCGCGGAGTGCGCCGGACTCGGCGGCATCGACAGGGCCGAGGGCGACCATCTCAGGATTGAATTGGTCGTCGAGGGACTTCTGGGGATCCCAGACGAAGGCGAGACCGCCGGACATCCCAGCAGCGAAGTTGCGGCCGACTGGACCTAGAACAACGACAGTACCGCCGGTCATGTACTCACAACCGTGATCACCGACGCCCTCGACGACGGCGGTGGCGCCGGAGTTGCGGACGCAGAAACGCTCGCCGGCACGGCCAGCGGCGAGGAGGGTGCCACCGGTTGCTCCGTAGAGGCAGGTGTTCCCCATGATGATGTTCTCGTGCCAGGCGAAGGCGGCCTCGGGGGCTGGACGAAGGGTGATCTCACCTCCGGACATACCCTTGCCGACATAGTCATTGGCCTCGCCGATGAGGCGTAGGCGCATGCCTTGGACGCAGAAGGTGCCGAAGGACTGGCCGCTGCTGCCCTCGAAGGTGAGGTCGATGAGACCTTCGGGGAGACCCTTGTTGCCATGGAGGTAGGCAATCTCACCAGCGAGGCGGGTGCCGATGTTGCGGTGGATGTTGCGTACCTTGTGGGTGGCGGCGAAGCCGGGGCCCTTGTGGACGAGGACATGGCGAGCGTCCTGCAGGACGATATCGTCGACGACGAGATCGTGGCCCGGAGGATTGTTGCGCTCGCGGGTGTGGATGCGGGCGGAGTCGCCGGAGGGATCGGGGTCGAAGAGGAGATTGTCGAGGCGCAGGCGAGCAGTCTTAGGATTGTCGGCGTCGGGGACGAAGCGCAGGAGCTCGGTGCGGCCGACGACTTCATCGATGGAGCGCTTGCCGAGGCGAGCGAGGATGGAGCGCACGTCTTCGGCGACGGCGTTGAAGAAGTGGATGACGTTCTCGGGCTTGCCGCGGAATTTTGCGCGGAGGTCTTCGCGCTGGGTGGCGACGCCGACCGGGCAGGTGTTGAGGTGGCAGACGCGGAACATGGCGCAGCCAGCGGCGATGAGGGCGGCGGTGCCGAAGTTAAACTCCTCGGCTCCGAGGATAGCGGCGGTAACGATGTCACGCCCGGTCTTCATCCCGCCGTCGGTACGAAGAGTGACGTGACCGCGGAGGTTGTTCATCATCAGCACCTGGTGAGCCTCGGCGATGCCGATTTCCCAGGCAGAGCCGGCGTTCTTGACCGAGGACAAGGGGGAGGCGGCGGTACCACCTTCATGGCCCGAGACGAGGATGACATCAGCGTAGGCCTTGGCCACGCCGGCGGCGACGGTGCCGACGCCGGAACAGGAGACGAGCTTAACGCAGACCTTGGCGCGCGGGTTGACGCACTTGAGGTCGAAGATCAGCTGGGCGAGATCCTCGATAGAGTAGATATCGTGGTGAGGAGGAGGCGAGATGAGGGTGACGCCAGGCACCGAGTAACGCAGGGTGGCGATGAGAGGGGAGACCTTGTGGCCGGGGAGTTGGCCGCCTTCGCCGGGCTTGGCACCCTGGGCGACCTTGATCTCGATCTCCTTGGCGGAGGCAAGGTACTCGGCGGTGACACCGAACCGGCCCGAGGCGACCTGCTTAATGGCGGAGTTGGCATTGTCGCCGTTGGGCAGAGGACGGAAGCGGCGGGGGTCCTCGCCGCCCTCGCCGGAGTTCGACTTACCGCCGATGCGGTTCATCGCAATGGCGAGGCACTCGTGGGCCTCAGGGGAGAGGGCACCGAGGGACATACCTGCGGTGGTGAAGCGGCGGCGGATGGAGGTAGCGGGCTCGACCTCGGCGAGGTCGAGGGGCTTGGGCGCGAAGTTGAAGGAAAGAAGATCCTTAACAGTGACGGGGGCGTGCTCGTCGGCAGCGGTGCGCCACTCGGACCAACCGGCGGCGTCGCCACCTGACTTGAGGAACTTGCCCATGCCGGCCACTACCTTGGGGCTCCAGCCGTGAGCCTCGCCATCGCCCTTCTTATTGACGAGGTACCAGCCCTCGTTGGGGAGCTCGGCGGGAGTGTCGGGCCAGGCGCGCGCGTGGCGACGCAGGGTCTCACCAGCGATTTCCTCGTAGCCGACGCCGCCGATGGGAGAAGGAGTGCCGGTGAAGCAATCGGCGATAACTTTGTCGCCCACGCCGAGTGCCTCGAAGACCTGGGCACCTTGATAGGAGAGGAGGGCAGAGATGCCCATCTTGGACATGATCTTGAGGAGCCCCTTGCCGGCGGCCTTGCGGTAGTTTTCGAAGACCTTCTCGAGGTCGAGCTTGGGGTCGAGCTTCCCACCGGCGTGGAGGTCGCGCAGGATGTCGTAGGAGAGCCAGGGATAGACGGCGGTGGCGCCATAACCGATGAGGCAGGCGAGCTGATGGACGTCGCGCGCTTCGCCGGTCTCAGCGACGATGCCGCAGCGGAGACGAAGGCCTGCGCGGACGAGCGCCTGATGGACGGCGCCGACGGCGAGGAGCATGGGGGCGGGGGCGCGCTCGGCGGAGGCGGCGCGGTCCGAAAGACGAACCACGCGCACTCCATTGTCACGCACAGCGACCACGGCAGCTTCAGCGAGGGCACGGAGGGCGGGCTCGAGAGCGGTCGGCCCAGCAGAGGCAACGAAGGTAGCGTCGAGGTCGAGGATTTTGCCGGCGAAGTGGGCAGGGATCTCGGCGGCCTCGCGGGGAAGGAGGATAGGGTTGTCGACCTGAAGGAAGGTGCGACGGTTGTCCAAGGTCTCGTAGATACCAATCTGGCCACCGATGTAATTGGTCAGGGACATGACCAACGACTCA
Organism: Opitutia bacterium; assembly: GCA_041306485.1. Classification (GTDB taxonomy): domain Bacteria; phylum Verrucomicrobiota; class Verrucomicrobiia; order Opitutales; family UBA953; genus UBA8828. The sequence continues at coordinate 3,026 of JBFZFD010000047.1, forward strand.
CGAATGGGGTCGATGGGGGGATTGGTAACTTGGGCGAAGAGCTGCTTGAAGTAGGTGTAGAGCAGGCGCGGACGACGGGAGAGAGCGGCGAGGGGGGTGTCGTCGCCCATCGAGCCAACGGCCTCCATGGCAGTGTTGGCCATGGGGGTGAGGATGAGGTCGCGCTCTTCGAGGTCGGAACCGAAGACGAGTTGCTGGGCGAGAGACCCTTGGGATTCCGGCGTGGGTTTGTCCTTAGCGAGATCGTGCAGGCTGAGAACAGCCTCGCGGAGGAAGGCGCCGTAGTCGCGGCGGTCGGCGAGGACCTGCTTGCAATCCGCATCCTCAAGGAAGCGACCCTTAGAGAGATCAAGGGCGAACATGCGGCCAGGCCCGAGGCGACCGGAGCGAGTGACGGGTGATCCCCAGGAGGCGATGAGGCCGGCCTCGGAGGCGGCAACGACAGTGCCATCGGCGTAAACCTTGTAGCGGAGAGGGCGCAGACCGTTGCGGTCGAGGGAGGCACCGATGAGGCGACCGTCGGTAAAGACGACAGCGGCGGGGCCATCCCAGGGCTCCATGACGAGGGACTGGTAGTGATAGAAGCTGCGGACGAGTGGAGGGAGATGAGGGTCATTCTCCCAGGCCACGGGCATCATCATGGAGGCAGCGACGATACCACAGCGCTTAGCGGGGGGAAGGTCGGCCGTGAGGAGCTGGAAGGCGTTGTCGAATGAGGCGGAGTCCGACATGTCCGGCTGGATGATGGGACGGAGGTCGGCGTAGCGGTCGCCCCATTTGCCGGAGATGTCGGAGAACTCGCGGGCCCGCATCATGTTGCGGTTGCCGCGGATGGTGTTGATTTCGCCGTTGTGGGCGATGCAACGGAAGGGGTGGGCCTTGGTCCAGTCAGGCAGAGTGTTGGTGGCGAAGCGCTGGTGGAAGATGACGAAGGCGGTAGTGAAACCGGGATCCTTGAGATCGGCGTAGAACTTGCGCACCTGGGGGGCGTTGAAGAGGCCCTTGTAGGTGACGGTGCGGCTGGAGAATGAGCAGATGTAGAAGCCCTCGACCTTAGCCTCGGCGGCGCGACGCTCGGAGACTTTGGTGGCGAGGAAGCAGCGGCGCTCGAACTCGTCGTCGCTGATGGCCGATTCGGCGTCGGCCTTGCGGGCGACGATGGCTTGCCAGATGTCGGGCCGGGTCAGCTCGGCCTTCTTACCGAGGCAGGCGGGGTCGACAGGGACTTGGCGCCAGGCGATGAAGGAAAGTCCTTCGGCTAGCACGGCCTCCTCGATGATTTTCTTGGCGTGGGAGCGATGGTAGTCCTCGCGGGGGAGGAAGACCATGGCGAGGGCGGTGTCAGCCTCGCGAGGGAGGATCTTGCCCTTGGCCGTGAGGTGGCGACGGATGAGGTCGTGGGGGATCTGGGTGAGGAGGCCGGCACCGTCGCCGGTGACGGAATCGGCGTCGATGGCGCCGCGGTGGGCGAGGTTGCGCAGGCCCTCGAGGGCACGCTCAACGAGGGCATGCGACTTCTCTCCACGGAGGTTGGCGATGAAGCCGACGCCACATGCATCGCGCTCTAGCTCGGGACGCCAAAGCGGGGAGGGATTGGGGAAGGTGATGGCCATGGTCGGTGCTAGGGGGACGCTGCCGGAGCCAGCAGCCTGGGAGCTGCCGGACGGGAGATGTCCGGAGATGAGGTATGGCGGGGTGTCGGGGCGAGGCAAGAGCTTTGCCCCCGGGAAGGCGGAGGTTTTTCCATTTGCCAGCCCTGCCCCACCTTCCCTTCGTCCAGATATGCAATCCGACATCGGACTCATTGGCCTGGCTGTGATGGGCCAGAATCTCGCCCTGAACATCGCCGACCATGGCTTCGCCATCAGCGTCTACAACCGAACAACCTCCAAGACGGATGAGTTCGTGGCGGCCAACCCCCGTACGCCGGGTAAGCTGACCGGCACCCGGACGGTGGCGGAGTTCGCCGCTTCGCTGCGCAAGCCCCGCAAGGCAGTCATCTTAGTGAAGGCAGGTGGCCCAACCGACGCGGTGATTGACGAGTTGGCCGCGGCCTTCGAGCCGGGCGACATCATCATCGACGGTGGCAATGCACTTTGGACAGATACCATCCGACGCGAGAAGGCGCTCAAGGCCAAGGGGCTGCGCTTCATCGGCTCCGGAGTTTCGGGCGGCGAAGAAGGTGCACGCTTCGGACCCTCTTTGATGCCAGGTGGCGATCCCGCAGCTTGGGCTGAGCTGAAGCCCATTTGGGAGGCGGTGGCCTCGAAGGTCGACGCCGCCACGGGTGTCGAACTGACCGGCGCCTCGCCCGGTAAGCCCATCAAGGGTGGCGTGCCCTGCGTGGCACACATCGGTCCCGATGGCGCCGGGCACTATGTCAAGATGGTCCACAACGGCATCGAGTACGGCGACATGCAGATGATCTGTGAGGCTTACGACCTCATGCGCGGCCTGCTCGGCATGACGCCCGACGAGATCGGTGCGACCTTTGAACAGTGGAACACGGGCGACCTCAACTCCTTCCTCATCGAAATCACAGCCAAGGTCCTGCGGCAGAAGGACCCCGAGACAGGCGTGCCCCTTGTCGATGTCATTCTCGACACCGCTGGCCAGAAGGGGACCGGCAAGTGGACCAGCGCTAACGCCCTGGATATGGGTGTGGCCGCACCGACCATCGCTGAGGCCGTCTTTGCGCGCTGCCTCTCCGCGATTAAGGAAGAGCGCGTCGCTGCCGCTAAGTCGCTCCGCGGCCCCAAGCCCCGGATGACCGGCAAGGTAGACCGCGCCAAGGTCATCGCACAGATTCACGACGCTCTCTACTGCTCGAAGATTTGCTCTTACGCCCAGGGCTTCCAACTAATGAGGGAGGCGCAAAAGGAATACCACTGGAAGCTGAACTTCGGTGAGATTGCCCAAATCTGGCGGGGCGGCTGCATCATCCGCGCTCGCTTCCTCCAGAAGATTACCGAGGCCTTCGGCAAGAAGCCCAAGCTGGCGAACCTGATGCTCGACCCCTACTTCAAAAAGACGATGCGCCAGGCACAGAAGAACTGGAGGAAGGTCATTGGCCTAGCGGTCAAGCACGGCATCCCGGTGCCGACCCTTGGATCAGCTCTCTCCTACTTCGACTCCTATCGGACTGAGCGCCTACCCCAGAACCTGCTGCAAGGTCAGCGCGACTTCTTCGGTGCGCACACTTACGAGCGTGTCGACAAGCCGCGCGGCGAATTCTTCCATATCGACTGGCCGGACCCCAAGCGCCCGCAGCTAAAGGCGTGAGCGCGCGTAAGCGCTCAACAGAGCACGGGGGCACGGGGGTGCGGCAGCACAGGCGCACAGCGGCACAGGGGCACAGGGGCACGGGAGTTAGCACTCGCTACCGCTCGCTGCCTTCTATGGGGGATTAAAGAGATGAAGGGACATCGACCGCCCTCCATCGTTTCTTTTTATCTTGGTAACCCGAAGGGTTCACCCTCCCGTGCCCCTGTGCCGCTGTGCCCCTGTGCTTTTATTCCCCAACGGGGAACCCCCCGCCGGTAGCGGCGGCGAGACGCACGGAGGCCTGACGTCGCTGCCAGGCGTAGCCCGCGAAAGTGCGGCGGGCGAGAAGCACGTCGCGAATAGCGGTCTCGACCTCGATGCGATCAGCCAGGCCGGCCTTGAGGCGCGCCTCGGCGTTGAGTCGACGTTCGACGACGGAGGCGAGTACGCGGCTAGCGAGCTCTTCTTGGATGGCGATTTCGCGGAGATCGACGAGGGCATCATCGACTTCGCGGAAGGCGTTAAGGACGACGCCTTTCCAGAGACCGGAGGCGACATCGACTCGGGCTTGGGCGGCCTCGGCGCCGGCGGCATTGCGGGAACCTTCAAAGAGAGGGAGGCTGAGGGAAGGGGTGAGGCTCCAGAAGCCAGAGCCGCCCTGGCCGACATTCCCAATGGGGTCGGCAGCCCAGCCGGCATCTCCGATGAGGACGAGCCGTGGGTAGAAATCAGCGCGGGCAGCTCCCTCGCGGGAGAGGGCAGCATCGAGGGCGCGTTCAGCGGCGAGAAGATCGGGTCGGGATAGGAGGAGGGTGGAGGGGAGTCCGGCGCCGAAGGAGGGTAGGGTCGCAATGGCGGGAGGAGCCGCGGGGTCGGGCATGGCGCCGGGAAGCGGGCTACCGGAGGGGAGGGCGACGAGGACACGGAGGGCGTTCTCGGCAGCGGCGAGGCGGCGAACACCGTCGAGCTCGGCGGCCTTGGCCTGGGCGGCCGCGAGCCGGGCGGTGGCGAGGGTATCGGCATCGGCAAGGCCGGCGGTGACGAGGCGCTCGGTGAGTCCCATGACGACGACGAGAGAAGCGAAGTCGGACTGGAGGCAGGCGAGTTCCTCGCGAGCGAGGCGCACCGCAAACCATGTACGGGTGACGGAGGCGGCGAGGGAGACCTCGGCGGCGGCGGCGTTGAGGGCGGCGGATTGGGCATCGGCGACGGCGGCCTGAGCGCGGGAGCCGGCACGATCCCAGAGGTCAATTTCCCAGCTGAGCTGAATACCGGCGGAACCGACGTCACTACGACGGGGGAGCCCGGGGAAGTTTTGCCCGGTCTGGTTGGAAATGCGGCGAGAGGCCAGGGCGAGCTGGGCGTCGAGGCGAGGGAGGAGGTCAGCGTCGGCGGCGAGAACGGCGGCGCGCGCTTCGCGGACGCGAGCGGCGGCGACGGCGAGGTCGGGATTCTCGCGGAGGGCGCGGGCGACGAGTTGGTTGAGGTCGGCATCGCCAAAGCTGGCCCACCAGGCGGCGGGAGCGACTTCACCACCCACAGGGAAACGCGCCTCGGCGGCGAGCGGACCGAGGTCGGTACGGATGGAGGGATCGCCAGAGGCGCAACCGGCGAGAGCGACGGCGAGGAGGAGGGCCTTACTTCGCATCGGGAGTGGTGTCGATATAGACGTCCATCTGCTGACCGACGAAGATGTTGCGGGAGGCGGGACGGTCGAACTGGTAGATAACCTGAAGCACGCGGGTGTCGACGCGCTCGGCGCTGCCACCGGTGAGTGAGGTCTTAGGGATAACGTATGGCTCGATGCGAACGAAGCGAAGAGGGATGGCGCGGTCTGGTGCGCCGGCCTTGGCAACCTCGCCCTTGAGGAATCCCTTGGCGGGAAGACCCACGCGCATGCGGGGAGCCATCTGCTCATCGATGTCGCAGCGAATCTGGAGGCGGGTGATGTCACCCACCACCACAGGGGCCTTGCCACCTGCGGCCACGAATTCGCCGACGCGGACGCCCACTTGGAGAATGGTGCCGTCGATGGGCGAACGTACGATGGCACGGTCGAGTTGGGCGGTGGCAAGGTCGGCGCGAGCACGGGCCTCATTAGCGGTGAGGTCGGCATCGGCGATGGCACGCTCGGTGACGGCGCCGGTACCGGCGAGGGAACGCAGGCGGCGCGCCTGATCCTCGGCTCGGAGGGCGGAGGCGGTGGCGGCAGCGGCGGCGGGACGGAGCTCGCGGGTGTCGAGCACAAGGAGGGGATCGCCCGCCTTAACGAGTTGCGAGACCTTAACCGGGACCTCGGCGACGAGGCCTGCGAAGGGCACGCCGACGAGGGTATTCTCGGCGACGGCCTCGACGAGGCCAGAAGCGGAGAGCAGGCCATCTTTCTCGCGCGCTGGCGGCTGGTAGGGAGGAGGAGTGACGGTAGGGTTCTCGGCGGAGGTCGCTGCGAGCTGAGTGGCGGCGATGGCTCCTGCGAGTGCGATTGCCGCGAGCAGGAGGCGGAGGGGTAACTTTTTCATAGAAGGGTCAGGAGGTAGGGGTCTCGAGGGTAGTGGGATCATCGACCACGCGGCGGATGCGACCATCTTCCATCTCGGCGATGCGATCGGCGTGACGGAAGATGCGGTGGTCGTGGGTGACGACTACCACGCAGCGATCGGGTGAGCGGGAGAGTTCGCGGATCATCGCCATGACTTTCTGGCCAGTGTCCTTGTCGAGCGCCGAGGTGGGCTCATCGCAGATGAGGAGGCGTGGCTCGTGGACGAGTGCGCGGGCGATGGCGACGCGCTGCTGCTGGCCGCCGGAGAGGGCGGTGGGTGGGCCATCCTCACGGCCCTCGAGGCCAACCTTGGCAAGCATGGCATCGGCGCGCCGTAGGGCCTCGTCACGGGCAACGCCCTGGATGAGGAGAGGTACCATGACGTTCTCGCGGACGCTGAGAGTCGGGATGAGGTTAAAGGACTGGAAGACGAAGCCGAGGTTGCGGCGGCGGAAAGCGGTGAGCTCGGCCTGGTTGAGGCCATCGAGGCGCTGGCCGAAGACCTCAACCTCACCGGTGTCGGCGCGGAGGGTCCCGGCGAGGACAGAGAGGAGGGTGGTCTTGCCGCAGCCGGAGGGACCTACGAGCATGATGAGCTCGCCGGCACGGGCCTCGAAGTCGGCCTGCTTGAGGGCGAAGATACGCGTCTCCTCGACGCCGAAGGATTTGTCGACGCGGCTGAGACGGATGGCGGGAGATTCAGGCACGGAAGACGGAGGCGGGGTCGACCCGAGCGACCTTGATCATCCCGATGAGGGCGGAGCAGACGCTGATGCCGAGGACGAGGACGAGGGTGGCGACGAGGACTTGGGGATAGAGAACAAAAGGAGGCATGCC
>JBFZFD010000048.1:0-2684 GCA_041306485.1 Opitutia bacterium
CCATGAACTCGAGGTCATCCTGGTGTGCCCCGATGCCGAGGTGGGTGGTCCGGGAGATGGCCTCGGGCAGTGGCTTGCCGTCGGGGATGAAGAGGTCGGACCTAGGGTTGAGCTTCATGGCGGGAGGTTAGCGGTTGGTCTTGGGAAGTGAGGCGGCGGCGATGGCTTGACCGTGGCGCTTGTCCTTCTCCTCGGGTACAACGAGGTCGATGCGTAGGGAGGGGAACTCATCCTGCAGCACTTGGCGTGCCTTGTCGATGATGACCGAGCCGCCTTCCCCGGAGGTGACCCGGCCCATGATAAGGAGGCAGTCGTACTGGTAGAAGTCGGCGAAGTGGGCCAGGGCATAGCCGAAGGCGATGCCGATGGCCTCGTAGACCGAGCGGGCGCGGGGGTCTCCGGCCTTCATGAGCTTCTGGAGTTCCTCGAGTTGCTCGGGGAGTCGCATGTCGGCAGGCATGGGGATGCCCGCGAGGGGGAGGAGTCGGCCGACGCCCTGCTGGCTGAAGTATTGGACGCCGCAGCCGAGGTCGCCGGACCATTCATCGGCGGGCCCGCCGGTGCGGTAGTCGACGGGTACGAAGGCCAGCTCGCTCAGCCAGTTGGTCAGGTTGCCGTGGGTGTCGACGTAGCCGGCAGCGACGGAGGTGCCCATGGCGATGCCGAGGACCGCGTTGCGGTTGAGGGACATGGAAGCGGCGAGGGCGGTGACATCCCCGTCGTTGATGACCTCGAAGGGTACGCCGGGCCAGCGCTTAGCGATGTCGAGGAACATGGGTTTGACCCGCGTCTCAAAGACTTGCGGATCGGTGATGCCGCGGAAGAGCGAGGCCGCGCGCACGGTATTGTTAATGTAGACGCCGGCGGCCGAGCCACCGATGGCATCGACGCGGGGCAAGTGGGCAGCGGCGATTTCGAGCGAGTGGAGGATGCCCTCGAGCTGGTAGTTAGGATCTTGCTGGAAGTAAGGGTCCCACTTGATCTCCTCGGAGAAGACGACCTTGCCATCGATGACAGCGGCGCACTTGCGATCCGAGCCGCCGAGGTCGAAACCGATGCGGCAACCCTCGAGGTTACGTCCAAGGGGCAAGTGAGCAGCGCTCTCCGCCGGGAGCTCGGACTCGGCGCAGGCGATGAAGGTGGGCAGGCGGTCAAAGAGCTTCCGCACGAACTCGGCGTCGAAGGCCCTTTCGCCGCCAGGGCGGTAGATGTCGGACAGCATCGCGGCGAAGTGGGCAGCGTGGGTCCCAGCGAGGCGAAGCGTGTCCCCTCCGCGGGCCCAGAGGAGGAATTTTACGGTCCGTTCGACATGTGTCCGGTTGAGGTCATCGAAGCCGGCGCCCGGGGGCAGGGTGCGGGTTCGGTGCACCGAGGCGGTGCCATCGGGCCTGGAGAGGGCAATGGCTAGAGGTGCGGAAGCCGGTGTACGGTCGCAGAGTGCGAGGTAGTCGCGGGTCCAGAGCGAGGCCGGGACAAAGCCCGGGTCGATGGCGGCGACGTGGCGGGGGCGGGGAGAGAGGATGGACATTATTCTCGGCGAGGGGAGAGCTTGGCGGCGGCTGCGGGGTCGAGGACGAAGTCGCAGGCGGCATGGCGCTGCAGCCAGCTGGCTGGACAGGCGTCGGAGGGCGCGTCCTCGACGGACCGGCGGATAATCTCGGCCTTACCTTCGCCCCAGGCGAGGAGGACGACGCGCCGGCAGTCAAGGATGGTGCCGACGCCCATGGTTACGGCGTGATGCGGGACCTTGGCGAGGTCGCCGAAGAAGACGGCGTTGTCGCGACGCGTGAGGTCGTCGAGGTGAACCTGACGGGTGCGGGTGGAGGGACCGGCAGGAGGCTCATTGAAGCCGATGTGCCCGGTGCGGCCGATGCCAAGGACTTGGAGGTCGATGCCGCCCGCGGCAACAATGGCCTGTTCGTAGGCCGCCGCGGCGGCGGGGATGTCACTTGCGAGTCCATCGGGCACGTGGGTTTCGCCGGGTTGGACATCCACATGGTCGAAGAGCTGGCGCTGCATGAACCAGCGATACGACTGGTCGTGGTCCGGGCCGAGGCCGCTGTACTCGTCGAGGTTGAAAGTAGTCACGCCTTGGAAGGAGAGGCCCTCCTCGCGGTGGAGGCGGATGAGCTCGGCGTAGAGGGGGATGGGGGTGGAGCCAGTAGCGAGGCCAAGCACGGTGCGCCGTCCCTCCGCGGCTCGGGAGCGAATCAGGCTAGCAATGTCCAAAGCTACGGCCTTGACCGCGGCTGACTTGTCGGGGTGGACGTGAAGGCGTATCATGGGAGTCAGGAGAGGGCGGCGAGCATGCGCGCAGCCTCGTCGCGGCGGGACCTCGCCTCCTCGAGCTGGCGCTTGGCACCCTCGAGGATGGCCGGAGGCGCCTTGGAGACGAAAGCCTCGCTGGAGAGTTTGGCCTCGCCAGCGGCGACGGCCTTTTCGTGGCGTTCGAGTTCGCGGCTAAGGCGGGTGCGCTCGGCGGCGACATCCACAACGCCCGATTGCTCGAGGAGGAGAGTACCAGCGTCGGTGATTTCGCCGGGACGACCTTGGGTATCGTCGGCTAGGCGAAGATCGGCCAGCCCGGCCAGTCGGAGAATCTTCTCGCGGCTCGTGAGCGCGAGGTCGCGTGCGGCGGCGTCCCTCGGGATGAGGGTGACAGTGATGTCCTTGCGGCTGGCGAG
>JBFZFD010000049.1:0-6793 GCA_041306485.1 Opitutia bacterium
CCACAGTCGATTGATGTCGCTGCTGGACCCGACGGCGTGGTCGTTGATATGCCGGCGGAACGCGCTTGGTCGGAGAGCCGATGGTATGGCCAAGTCGCTAAGCTTGAGTTCTCAACTACTGGTCCGGCCAGACAGTGGGCCTGGCAGCTCAATAGCACGGTATGGGAAGTCGCTTTGAAACCGAAGGAGACGCGGAGGGTGTCGGTCAAGGTGGGAGCGATTGAGGCCGCCGACCGAAAGGCAATCCATGTGCTGAAGCCGCCGCCCAGCGACCTACGGGTGGATTTGCCGAGGGACCTCGAGGTATTCCAGCGTGCTAAGCTGGACAGTGGTCCGGTGAGGGTGGCAGGCAGGGTTGTGGTGCCGGCGGACATCGTGAAATTCCGCTTCACGGGCAAGGACCGTCGGGCGCGTGATCTCGCGGGGAATTGGAGCGAGACCAAGGTCGGCCCGGACGGGGCCTATGCTGTAGAAGTGACTTTGCCGGCTGGAGGCTGGTACGCGCTCGAATTGACTGCGCTCAAAGATGGCAAAGAAGTCGCCTCGGAGCGCGTCGGGCGCGTCGGCGTCGGCGAAGTCTTTGTCGGCGCCGGGCAGTCAAATTCCACCAGCTGCGGTGGGATTGGGACGAACCATCCACTCGATGGCAGGATGCAGCCAGCCTCGGGGCTGGTGTCGACCTTTGACGGACGCAACTGGCGCATTGCGGATGATCCCCAGCCTGGTGCGCACGACAAGCACGCCGGCGGTAGCTTCTGGCCTACCTTTGGCGATGCCATGGTCGCGCGATTCGGCGTGCCGGTGGGGGTTGCCGTGACGGGGCACGGCGGCACTTCGATCAATGTTTGGAAGACCGACTCGGAACTTTTCCGATGGACGCTCGCTAGGGTCGAGGCCTTGGAGGCTGGACGGCAGGGAGGGTCTCGGCGGAACCCAGGTTTTCGCGCCCTGCTTTGGCACCAGGGGGAGAGCGATGCCAAGACGATGGATGCTGCCGGTTATAGCGGCGGGCTTGGTCTTATTATCAAGGATATGCGGACACGGGCTGGTTGGAAGTTCCCCTGGTTCGTGGCTCAGGCTACTTATCATCCGGGCATGCCGCCTTTTGCCGGGGTCAGGGCTGGTCAGAAGAAACTTTGGACGAGTGGGCTCGCGCTGGAGGGTCCGGACACCGACGCGATGGTGGGTGAACTACGCGACAATGGAGGTAAGGGTATCCACTTCAGTAAGAAGGGACTAAAGGTGCACGGTGAGGCGTGGGCGGAAAAAGTTGGCGACTGGCTGGAGAAGGAGCTTCGACGCTAGCGCTGGCTGATGACGGCGCTATTTGGTTCCCATAGGACCTGACGGGACTAGAAGGTGATATGCTCGCGCGTTTGACTGATGCCTTTCCCTTGTGGGTGGGTCTAGCGGCATTGGCCGGCTGGTGGATCCCCTCAGCGGTCGCGCCCCTCGGTGAGCCTGTGGCGGTGCGCTGGATGCTGACTGTGGTGATGCTTGGGATGGGGCTGACGATCACCATGGAGGATTTCAGAAGGGTGCTGAGTCGGCCCCGTGACATCGGGGCTGCCGCCTCGGTGCAGTTCCTCGTGATGCCTAGTCTTGCGTGGGCGATTGCCGAGGCTCTCGCGCTGCCGCCTGGTCTGGCGGTCGGGCTGATCCTGGTGGGTTGTGCACCGGGTGGCACGGCCTCGAACATTGTCACCTTTCTCGCTCGGGGAGATACCGCGCTTTCCGTCCTGATGACAGTGGCATCGACTTCGGCAGCCATCGTGCTGACACCCTTGCTGACGGAGCTGCTGGCCGGGCGGCACCTGCCGGTGGATGGCTGGGCGCTGTTGCGCGACATGTTCATGTTGATTTTGGCGCCCGTGGCGGCCGGGGTTTTGTTGAACCGGTTTGCGCCGGGCTTGGTGCGGGCCTACCTGGGTCTGGCTCCCTTAGTCGCTGTCTTGGCGGTCGCCGCAATCGTCGGAGGAATCGTGGCCCGGAGCGCGGGCGTGATTTCGGTATCGGCACCGGTTTTATTCCTCTCGGTGGCGGCCTTACATGCTGGAGGGTTCGGACTCGGGCGTCTCGCCGGGCGTCTGCTTGGCTGGGATAGACGCTCCGCGAGGACGCTTTCAATCGAGGTCGGGATGCAGAACTCGGGCTTGGCGGCGTCCCTTGCTCAGCGGCATTTCCCATCCGAGCCCTCCGCCGCGGCGGTCGCTGCGGTGTCGGCTGTCTTTCACTCCGTCATTGGGAGTGCGCTCGCGGCTTGGTGGCGTCGACGCGGGGTACCAGTTCAGGCTGTGGCGATCGTGCTCACGAGCCACCAGGAGTAGCCTGCGAACGCGGCGAGCATGAGGACGCCCTCGAGGCGCCCGACCTTGCCGCGTACTTGGACAAGGGGAAGGAGAAGGACGGCGGTGGCGAGCATGACGCCGAGGTCGACCCTGCTGATATCGGCCCCGTCGACGGGATGAAGCAAGGCGGCGACGCCGAGGATGCCGAGGAGGTTGAAGATATTGGATCCGACGACATTGCCCACGGCGACGTCGGAGTCGCCCTTGATTGAGGCGACGACGGAGGTGGCGAGCTCGGGCAGGCTGGTGCCGACCGCCACGATGGTGAGCCCGATGACGGCCTGGCTGATGCCCCAGCCGGAAGCGAGCTGGATGGCGCCGTCGACAAAGAGGTGCGAGCCGAGGGCGAGGATGAGGAGTCCGAGGAAGACGAGGCCGGCTGCGGCCCAGGCACTAAGGCCCTTGGTGACCGGAAGCTCATCCTTGAACTCCTTTTCCACGGAGGCGGCGTGGGCGCGTCGGGCATCGCGCAGGGTGAGGAAGGTGTAGGCGATGACGGCGGCGAGAAGGATGAAGCCGTCGATTCGGCCCAGGGATCCGTCCCACAGCAAGCCTATGACAAGGACGGAGGCTGCGATCATTACGGGAATCTCCCGGCGGATGACCTGGACGTGGGCGCTGACGGGAGCGATGGTGGCGGCGAGGCCGAGGATGAGAAGGATGTTGCAGATGTTGGAGCCGACGACGTTACCGAGCGAGATAGCGCCGTTGCCCGCAAGCGCGGCCTGCACGCTCACGACCATCTCGGGGCTGCTGGTGCCGTAAGCAATGACGGTCAAGCCGACTGCCAACGCGCTGAGGCCCATTCGGAGGGCGAGGGCGGCTCCGCCTCGGATGAGGGTCTGGGCTCCAACATAGAGCAGACCGAGACCGAGAACGAGGAGGAGCCAGGGGAGCATGAGGTTGGGAAGTTGACATCCCACCAAGGGGACGAGTAGCCCAGTTTTAAAGGATAAAAACCCCAAGAGGCCCTGCAAATGCTTGCCTGAATTGTAGGTACGTCGCCCTACGGCCAAGGATTAGGCTCAACGCTTCGGCGCGGGACCGTAGAAACGGTTGATGCGGTCGAGGATAGCCGTGGCGACCTTTTCGCGGTCGATCACGCCGGAGTGACGGAAGATGACCTGGCCGTCAGGGGCGATGACGAGGGTGTGGGGTATGGGACCGGGCATTTCCTTGTCGAGCGCGTTGGCGAGTTCGTCGGGGGTACCGTTGAAGAGGTAGTGGTTGGTGGAACGTCCGTTGTTCTTGGTCCGCGAGTTTTGGCGAGAGCTGGGACCGGCGCCCTGCTTCTGGAGAAAGGCTTGGGCCTTGGTGAGGTCGGCTGGCTTGTCGAGGGAGAGGGTGATGAGCTCGACATTACGCCCGTCGAACTGGCGGGAGAGGTCGACGAGATCGGGGAACTCCTGGACGCAGGGTGCGCACCAGGTGGCCCAGACATTGAAGATGCGGACGTTGCCGGAGCCATTGGCGCGGAGCTTGGCGAGGGCGGGGGCATCGAGGTTCTCGACGGTGACGGTTGCCTTGGCCCAGGCGGCGTGGACGGCGGCGGTGCGTACTTTCTTCTCCCGCCACTTAGTGGAGCAGCCCATGGGGCGGGTTTCGGGATTTTTCACGGGCTGTCCGGCTAGGATGGCGTCGACCGCGTTGCGCACGTCGTGCGACTTGACGGTGGCGTCGTCGAACTGCCCCGAGTCGTCAAACCGGCCCTTGTAGCGGAGGCGCAGGTCAGCGTCGAAGACGAAGACATGCGGGGTGGCGAGGCAACCGTAGGCGCGGGCGGTGGTCTGCTTTTCGCCGTCGTAGAGGTAATCGAAGGTCCAGCCATTCTTGGCCGCGTAGGGCTTCATCTCCTCGAAGGAGTCGCCATATTCGCCGTAGCCGAGCTCATCGCGACTCAGACCCTCGGGATGGTTGGGATTGATGGCGACGAGGCGAACTCCCAAGGGACGGTACTTTTCCCAGAAGGCCTGAAGGCGACGTTCGATGCTGTGGGAGGTGGGGCAGTGGTTGGAGGTGAAGAGCACAACGAGGGCTTTGCCGCCGGTGTAATCGGCGAGCTTGTGATTGCGGCCGTCGATGCCGGGGAGGTCGAAATCGGGCGCCTTGTCCCCGAGCTTGAGCGTTTGGATGTCGGGGGGGTGTCCGTTGACGAGGCCGTCCTGGGCGAGGAGGGCGAGGGGGGCAAGAAGGAGGCTGAGGAGGCGCATGGGCGTGAGGGTTGTGAAGGAGGAGCGGGGAGCGAGGAGCGGAGAGCGGCGAGCGGGGGTTGAGGGGATTGTGCGGTTGGTTGAGGGGATTCAACCTTAGTCAGCAGGCTGGATGGGCTATTGAGGCGGGCGTTTGCGGGGCTCAGGGATCTAGGCCGAGCTCGGCGCAGAGGGCAGGACGCTTGCGAGCCCAGGCCACAAATTCATCGACTCCGAAGTCGGCCTTGACCTCGTCGCCGTGGCGAAAGGTCGGGCACTTCGATTGGCTGCTGCAGGCAACCAGCTGCCGCATCTCGTGAGGCGAGGCGATGACGTCGCGCAGGTCGAGCTTGATGCCCTTGCTGGTAAAGTAGTCAGTTGCCTGGGTGCACCACGGGCAGCCGGGCTTGATATAGAGGATGGGGAGGGGCATGGGGGATAGGGGATTAAGCTGGTTAGCGGTGTTAGCGGTATTAGCGGGGTTAGCGGGGAGGATAGCTCTCTAGCTGATTGGCGGGATGGGGGCTAGCGGTTATTCCGTGCCGTTGTGCCGTTTGGCTTCAGCGGACTTCCGGAGGAAGCGAAGGGTCTCGGCGAGGATGAGGAATGCGAGGCCCAAGAGAACGGCCGCGCAGATCGTCTCGGCCAAGGCTACGGCAGCGAGCGGTCCGCCGGTGAGGCGCGCATGCAGCAGGAGAGATAAGGCGCCCGTAGCGGCGAGGAGCATGACGAGGGCGGGCACGAAGGCTGGCCACCAGCGGCGGCCCTCAGCGCGCAACCAGAGGGTAACGCCCAAGAGGGCGAGGGCGGCGAGGAGTTGGTTGGACATGCCAAAGATGGTCCAGAAGGTGCGCCAGAGCGGGAGCTCGGTGCCGCCTTGAGAAATCTTGGGTAGGAAGGTGAGGACGGCGGGGATGGCGAGGGTGGCGAGGGTGGCCATCCATGCGCCGAACTTGCTAGTGAGGCCGAGGAGTTCGGTGAGGGTGTAGCGGGCGAGGCGGGTACAGGCGTCGAGGGTGTCGAAGACGAAGGTGGCGAAACCGAGGAGGGCGACGGGTAGAGCGACCGACTGGGGGATGAGCCCGAAACTTGCCTGCTCGGCGAGGATGGCGACACCCTGGGCGTAGGTGCGGTCGGGCGAGCCGGCTAGGCTGCCCACGACGCAGAAGATGGCGAGGGTGAGGGCCGCAAGGAAGGACTCGAGTAGCATGCCTCCATAAGCAACGGGTACGGCGTCGGTCTCCTTGGCGAGCTGGCGCGAGGTAGTCCCGCTGGCGACGACTGAGTGGAAGCCAGAGCAGGCCCCGCAAGCGACTGTGATGAAGAGGATCGGGAAGATGGGCTGGGCGCTGCTGAGGGTGCCGAAGAGAGGGTTGTCGGTGAAGGCGGGTGCTTTCATTTCGATGGCCCCGCTGAGACCACCGATGAGGAGGCCGGCGGAGGCGACGGCGATGACGGCGTAGAGGAACCAGCCTCCGAGTTCGCCGCGGGGTTGGAGGAGGAGCCAGACGGGTGCCATCGAAGCGAAGGCACAGTAGGCGAGGAGGAGAAGCGTCCAGAGACGCGCGTCGGAAAGTTCGAAAGGAAGGATCTGTCCTAGGACGATGACGACGGCGACGAGCGGGAGGAAAATCCAGCGCGCGGTATCGCCATTGAGTCCGCGCCGGACGGCGAGGCCCATGAGGAGGGCGAGCAAGAGGTAGCCAACGGAGGCCGAGGCGACAGCGGGTCCGGGTGCGTCTTCGCCAGGCCTACCTTGGGAGACGAATGTACCCGCGGTGATATCCGCAAAGGCGACGATGACATAAACCAGTGAAAACCAGATGAAGGCGAGGAAGAGGCGGTGGCTGAGGGGCGAGGCGTGGAGCCGGACAAGTTCGGCGATAGTCCGGCCCTTGTTTCGGATAGAAGCGACGAGGGCGAGGAAGTCATGGATGCCGCCGATGAGAATGGCGCCGAGGAGGATCCAGGCGAGGGTGGGTACCCAGCCAAACATGGCGCCGGCGAGGATGGGGCCGACGATGGGGCCAGCGGCGGCGATGGCCGAGAAGTGCTGGGGTAGGAGGACGCTGGCCTTGGCGGGATGATTGTCGTCGTCCGGCGACAGATTGGCAGGGGTTGGACGTGCGTCGTCGAGGTTGACCCAAGCGGCGAGGCGAGGGCGGGCCAGTCGGTAGGCTAGCCCGAGCAGCAAGGCACAGCCGATGAGGTAGGCGATGGGGAGCATGCGGGCGACGCAGGATGAGGGGATGGTGG
>JBFZFD010000050.1:0-3304 GCA_041306485.1 Opitutia bacterium
GGGCGGGGCTCGGTCCATCGCGACGGAGGACGCGAGGTCCACGTCGACTGCTATAACGCTAGCCCAGCCTCGCTCGCCGATGCCGTCGCCGCCTTCGTCCGCCGCACGCGTGGACCCCGACTCCTCGTTATCGGTGGCATGGCCGAGCTTGGTACCGATTCCCGTCGCCTCCACGCCGAGTCGGGCGCCGCCCTCGTTCCCTTGCTCTCGCCTGGCGACCGTGTGCTAGGCTTCGGCGGTGATGCCGATGCCCTCGCCGTCGCCTGCGGTGGGGAGATTGCCACCAGCCTCGAGGTCCTCGCCGAGGCCATCGCCCGTCATCCCGGTCCCGTCCTCGTCAAGGGTAGCAGAGCCCAAGCCCTCGAGCGCGCCCTTCCCGCCGCGGTGCGCAACACCCTCGCCTTTCACTGATGCTCCACCAACTCAGCCAGCTCGAGCATCTCTGGGGTCCCTTCCGCCTCTTTGACTACCTGTCGGTGCGCATGATCCTCGCCGGGATCACCGCCCTTCTGTTCGGACTCTGCCTAGCGCCCGCCATGCTTCGCCGACTGGCGAGCCTCCGCCAACCCGAGCGTGACGCGCGCCTGATGGGTAACCTCGCCAAGCCAGGTGGTGCTGTCCCCACGATGGGAGGCTTGGTTATCGCGGCAGCCGCACTACCCGCCTCACTACTCTGGACCAAGCCGAACTGGTTGGTTCTCTCCGCACTTGTTGCCCTCATCGGGATGGGCGCTATCGGGTTTGCCGATGACTGGATCAAGGTCCGCCGCGGCAACGCTGACGGGCTTTCCGCTCGGGCCAAGCTCGCCTGGCAGTTCGCCGTTGCTGCGCTAGCCTTCGCCCTCCTGCTCACCTCCGCTGGCTCTCGCGAGCTCTTCGCCCAGATCTGGGTACCCGGTCTGGTTGAGCCAGTCTGGCCTCGCCTCGACGACGCTCCCGTCCTCGCCCTGCTCGTTGCTGGTGGATTCTTCTCCCTTGTCGCAGTGGGCTCCTCCAATGCTGTCAACCTAACCGACGGGCTCGATGGCCTCGCCATCGGCTGCGTCCTCGTTGTCACCCTTGTGCTCGGTGTTGTGGCCTACTTGGTCGGTGATATTCGTTACGCCGATTACCTTCGGCTCGCCCATGTGCCGGGCGCCGGTGAGCTCGGCGTCCTCTGCTGTGCCGTCGCCGGCGGCTCGCTCGTCTTCCTCTGGCACAACGCGCCGCCTGCCGAGGTCTACATGGGCGACGTCGGTGCACTCGGCCTCGGCGGCTTCCTCGGTGCAATCGCCTGCCTCATCCACCAACCCTTCCTTCTCGCCATCGCCGGCGGCGTCTTCGTCGTCGAGGCCCTCTCCGTCCTCCTCCAAGTTGGCTGGTTCCGCTTCACGGGTGGTCGTCGCCTCTTTCTGATGGCGCCTATCCATCACCATTTCCAAAAGCTTGGCTGGCCAGCGACCAAGGTCGTGGTGCGCTTCTGGATCCTGTCCTTCCTCTGCGGCCTGCTCGGCCTGCTGACCCTCAAGCTGCGATGAACCCGCTGCCCGAGATCCTCGCCCGCCGCCTCGCTCGCCCCGCCGCTATTCTCGGCGAGGGTATCAGCGGACGTGCCATGGCCACGGCTCTCTCCGCTGCTGGCCGTTCCAGCGTGACCTACGATGCGCGTGGCGACCACCCCCGCTTCGGCCCCGAGGAGGCTGGCGCGCACGACCTCGCGCTGCTCAGCCCCGGTTTCGCGCAAAGCCATCCTTGGGTGCTCGCCGCTCGCCGCGCCGGTTGCCTCTGCCTCGGCGAACTCGATCTCGCCGCTCTTCTCTGGGACGGACCCGCTATCGCGGTGACCGGCACCAACGGCAAGACCACCCTGGCCGAGTTCCTCGCCTTCGCCCACAAGCGCGCCGGACGCAACGCAGTGGCCTGCGGCAACATCGGCCTCCCCTTCACTACCGTTGCGACCGACTCCGGACAGGCCGCCGGCGGGCTCCTTCCCATCGTCGAGGTCAGCTCCTTCCAATCCGAGGACCTACGCCACTTCGCCCCCGAGGCTGTGCTCTGGACGAACCTCGACGAGGATCACCTCGACCGTCATGGCGACATGGAGTCCTACTTCCGCGCCAAGCACAAGTTGGTCGAACGCCTCCTCCCTGCGGGTATCCTTGTAGTTGGGGAGTCCGTGGTCGCCCACGCCGCCGCCCTCGGCATCTCCCTACCCGACGAGACCCTGGTCGCACGTCGCGAGGATGTGGAGGGCTTGATTCCCGAGGGGTCGCCCTTCGCTACCTGGCCCCAGAGAGAGAACTGGGCGATCGCCCGGCGTTATTGGGAGGCCGCTGGCCTTCCGCTCGCCGCACTCGAGGAAGCCGCCCGGCTCTTCCGACCTGCTCCGCATCGTCTCCGCAAGGTCGCCGAGGCCGGCCTGCTGGAATTCTGGAACGACTCCAAGGGCACGAACTTCCACGCTACCCTCGCTGCCCTGCGTGAGTTCGACTGTCCCGTGCGCTGGATTGGAGGCGGCAAGTGGAAAGGGGGCGACCTCCGCCGCTTCGCTGAGCGCCTCGCTCCTGCCATCGAGTCTGCTCACCTCATCGGCGAGACAGGTCCCGAACTTCTTGGTATCCTCGGGGAGCTGGGCAAGCCTTGCCAGCTGCACGCCGACCTAGAGCAGGCGACCGTCGCGGCGGCAGCCGAGCCCGCCCACCTCCGTACCGTCGTGCTCCTCAGCCCTGGCTTTGCTAGCCTTGACATGTTCCGCGGCTACGCTGAGCGCGGCCTCGTGTTCGAGCGCACCGCCCAGGGCCTTGCCCAGCGCGCACTCTGAGATTTTTCCACCCAGTAAACACCAACCCAACAAACCCATACACACCATGAGACCCATACTAACCATCAGTGCCGTCGTGCTTCTGCACCTCGGCGTCATCGCCGTCCTTGTCGGCGTCAACGGCTGCCGTACCACGACCGGATTCGAGAAGACCGGCGACCTCGGCGCCTTCTCCGGCGTTGCCGGCACGTCCTCCGGCGTCGCCATCGCGCCAGCGCCCGCTGCGACCGGCGGCCTCAATGAGGTCCCCGAGCCCGTCACGGCCGCTCCCCGGCCAGTCGTCCAAGCCGTCGGTCCCGGTGGCACGCACACCGTCGTCAAGGGCGAGAGCCTCTATGTCATCGCACGTCGCGAGGGCCTGACCGTCGCCCAACTCGCCGCCGCCAACGGGCTCGAGTTGAACGCCGTCATCGGTATCGGCCAGAAGCTCACCATCCCCTCGAAGGACTACACCGCTCCGGTCAAGGCCAAGCCTGCCGCTGTCGCCCCCGCGTCCGGTAATGC
>JBFZFD010000051.1:0-6864 GCA_041306485.1 Opitutia bacterium
TGTTGTCTCGTGGGCTCGGATATGTGTATAAGAGACAGGGGGAGCACGGCGGGAAGGGGCGGGCGCGGCTGGGCTTGGGAAAGACGCAGGGCATCGACCGACTCCCCCTCCGAGCGCGGTAAGGGCGAGGTTGCACCTACCACCGGAGCAGGCTGAGCAGCGGATTGGTTACGCGCGGCGACGAAGGGGCTGACCGAGGGAGCCTCCCGGTTGCCCGATGGCGAGGTCTCAGCGAGGCGCAGCGAGGGAGGCAGGCGCGAGGAGGGAATTTCGGCAAGGCTCAGGGCGACCTTGGCGGGAGGGACTGAGAGTCGAAGTTCGAAAGGCTTGGCTAACCAGGCATAGGCACCGGCGTGCAGCGCCAAGGTCAGGAACAGCGCGAGGAGCACGGGTCCCAACTCGTCCGCTGGATCGCGTACGGCCTGCATCCACCTAGGCTTGCCCGCCGATGGCACATGACAATCGGAATCAGCGCCCCGGGGTGGCGAGGAGAGCATGAATCTGGACCAAGGCCTGCTCGCACGCCGTGCGTGGCCCGAGGACGACCAGCACGTGGAAGGCATGCTCGGCGGGCGGGATTGGGTGCTCGGATCTCAGGCGGAAAACGCAATTCCACTTAACCACCTGCTCGGTCCGGAATGCAAAGGCACCGTACCCTGGACCCCGCATGCCCGGTGGGCGCTCCGCGACCACCACACCCATCGCATGGGCGCCATCGGAAGTCGACAGTACCACGGGCAGCGGGCCCTCGCCCGTGCGCGGACGCATGGGAAGAAGCTTACCCTCGTGCGCATGAAACTCGAGCGGCACAGAGAAGGCAGCCGGCATATAGCCGGTCAGTACCTCGAACTGCAGGAGTCGATGGGGACGGTCGTCGGGCACGCGGAAGGTGACCCGGTAATCGAGGACATTAGGCACGCCCCGCCAACCGACCCGCACCCGCTTGGCGAGTTCGTGCCCGGAGAGGACCGAGGTATTGAGGCCGGGCTTGCCGAGGGTCTTCTCGCCGGGCGCCAGCCAATAGGCCATGCGGGAACGAGTCTGAAGTTC
This sequence comes from Opitutia bacterium, assembly GCA_041306485.1. Classification (GTDB taxonomy): domain Bacteria; phylum Verrucomicrobiota; class Verrucomicrobiia; order Opitutales; family UBA953; genus UBA8828. The sequence goes on from JBFZFD010000051.1 coordinate 1,051, forward strand.
ACCGTCAGCGACCTGGAGGAATGCTAGGCGACTGGACGAGGCAGGGCCGGTGTGGTCGCGCAGGGACCCAGCCTCGGTTGGGTTGTAGGCCTCGGGGTAGAAGACGCCCTCCACGTCGGCGTTGAGCGCCGACTGCAGCTGACGGCCGTGGTCTAAGGTGTCGATGTACTCGAAGCCGCCCCAGCGCAGGGAGTCAATGGCACCCGCCGTGCGGGTCGTGGTGCGAATAACCAGTGGCTTACCCAGCACCTCGGCCCGGAGCTCCGCATCGCCGCGCACCTGGGCAGCCAGACTCCCCGCAGCAAGTAAGGCGGTAAGCGCAAGGGTGAAGCGCATGCGTTGAGAAGTTGCCCCGAGCGCGAGCAAACTCAATCCCGGAGAACTGGGGAGAGCCCGAGCTCGGCTAGGCGCTCGGCGACCAGCTCGACCGGTAGGCCCATGATAATGGACACAGGCTCGTCATGGCGCTCGATGATGATTTCGCGGCCCTGCTGGATGCCGTACGCGCCCGCCTTGTCGAGCGGGTTGACCAAGGCGAAGTAGCGGGCGATGTCATTGTCCGTCAACTCGCGGAAGCGGACCCGCGCGGTGACACACTGGGCCTCCTCCAGTCCACTCGGGCGGTGGATCAGGCAGATGCCAGTGTGCACGGTGTGCTCTCTGCCGCTGAGCGAGCGAAGCATGGCGCGGGCCTCAGCGAGGTCGGCAGGTTTATTAAGTACCCGGTCGCCGAGCGCCACGGTGGTGTCGGCCCCAAGCACAACCGCCGAGGGCTCAAGTTGGGCGACCGCGCGGGCCTTCAGCCGGGCGTTATACAGAACCATTTCACGGGGATCGGAGGCGGGGTCCTCATGCTCGGTCACTTGGGCGACGACCACGCGGTGCGGCAAGCCCGCCTCGCGCAAGAGCTCAGTGCGGCGGGGCGAGGCCGAGGCGAGAACGAGTTCCGGCCGACTGACCTTCACTTGTGCGACGGCTGCCAGCGGGCCACGCGGTCGGCGAGGTAACGGACATAGACCTCCTGGTCATTCAGGCAGGGGATCTGCTGGAAGGACTCACCACCTGCGTGCATGAATTCCTCCTTACCCTCCTCGCTGATTTCTTCGATGGTCTCGAGGCAATCGGCAGTGAAGGCCGGGCACATCACGAGGAGGTTCTTGATGCCCTCACCAGGCATGGCCTCGAGGCGCTTATCGGTGTAGGGACGCAGCCACTGCTCGGGACCGAAGCGTGACTGGAAGGCGAGCTCGACCTGGTCCTTACGCAACCCGGCAGCCTGGCGGAAGAGCTCAGTGGTCCGAGTGCACTGATGCCGGTAGCAGTTGGCATGGCTGGGGTTGGCGACCTCGCAGCAGTTGGGCACCTTGGTGCAATGCGCCTTGGAGGCATCGCCCTTGCGTAGGTGGCGCTCAGGTACGCCGTGGTAGGAGAAGAGGACTTTGTCGAAGGGCTTAGAAAGCCAGGGCTGGGCCGAGGCAACAAGCGCGGCAATGTAGGCGGGGTCGTCGAAGTAGGGCTGCAGGATCTGCCAGCGGATGCCCGGGGCGCGCCGGAGGAGCTCCTCCTGAATCTTGACCACGACGGTCTCGTAACTGGACATCGCGTAGTGGGGGTACTGCGGGAGGATAAAGGCCTCTTCCACGCCCATCTCCAAGAGGCGCTCGACCGCCTGCGCACAGGAGGGCTCGCCGTAGCGCATGCCGGTGATTACGGGGAGGCCGCAGGCGACCTCGAGCTTAGCACGGAGCTTCTCGGTCGTCACCAGCAAGGGTGCGCCCTCGGGGGTCCAGACCGTGCGGTAGGCGGCGGCGGATTTGCGGGGGCGGGTGCGCAGGACAATGCCCTCGAGGAGGGCAAAGCGGAAGATGGCGGGGTAGTCGATGACGCGCTCATCGCCGAGAAACTCACGAAGGTAGATGCGGACATCCCCAACCGAGGTGCTCTTGGGTGAGCCAAGATTGAGGAGGACGACGGCGCGCTTGGACATAGGGAAGGAGGGAGGGGGAACCGGGAAAGTGTCAATCACCAGAGCGGACAACCGCGTCGACCACCGCGGCGACCGTGTCGATCCTGGCATCGGGCGTGATGCCGTGGCCGAGGTTGAAGATATGGCCTGGATCGCTGGCGTTGGACGACAGGACAGCGCGCGCTGCATCGGCGGCGGCCTCTGGGTCGCGCGTCATCCAGACGGGGTCGAGGTTGCCTTGAAGGCAGATCGGGCGGCCCGCGAGGGCGCGCACCTCAGACAAAGGGAGTTCCCAATCGACCCCAAGTACGGGGACCCCGGTGCTGGCAAGGGCCCGGGCCTCGGCCGACTTGCCCTTGGCGTAGAGGATGACTGGCGCCCCAGGCGGGAGACGTTCCAGCACAGCGCGAATCCAGCGCAGGGACAGCCGCTCATAATCTCCACCCTGGAGGAGACCAGCCCAGCTGTCGAAGACCTGAATAGCATCGGCTCCAGCCTCGAGCTGGCGGCGAAGGTATTCAGCGACGGTCTCGGCTAGGACAGCGAGCAGGCTCTCGAAGGCCTCGGGCTGGGTGCGGGCGAGCTCCAAGGTCCGAGGGAAACCCTCCGAGCTGCCACCATCGACCAGGTAGCAGGCAAGGGTCCACGGGCTCCCGGCGAAGCCGAGCAGAGCCTTTTCCTCGCCCAGCTCTGCGCGCAGGAGGCGGAGCGCAGCGTAGACATAGTCGAGCCGGTCGGCCGCGCCACGAGGCGAGAGTGCGGCGATGTCGGCCGGGGAAGAGATAGCCCGATCCATCTGGATCCCACCGGCCTCGCGGAAGCGGTAGGGCACGCCCAATGCCTCGGGCACGACAAGGATGTCACTGAAGAGGATGGCGGCATCGAGGGGGAATCGTCGCAGCGGCTGGAGGGTGACCTCGGCGGCGAGCTCGGGAGTCCGGACCATCGTGACAAAGTCATGGCGTGCCTTGAGCTCGCGGTACTCGGGAAGGTAGCGTCCCGCCTGACGCATGATCCAGATGGGCGCACGGCCATGGGGCTCGCGGCGCACCGCGCGGAGGAATCGCTCCCGGGAGTTCATGGGGCCAGCATCCCGCGGGAGGGTCGCTTGGCAAGCGGGTAGGCCAAGCTCAGAGCCATTCGCGGGGACGAATGAAGTTGAGCAGTTCGGCCTCGGGCGAGCCCGCGGCGGGCTCGTGCCGGTAAGCCCAGCGTGCGCGAGGGGGGAGGGACATCAGGATGGACTCCGTGCGGCCGCCCGACTGGAGGCCGAAGAGTGTCCCGCGGTCCCAGACGAGGTTAAACTCGACATAGCGCCCGCGGCGAATCTCCTGCCACTCAATTTCCCGGTCCCCATAAGCGGCACCCTTGCGCCGCTCGAGAATCTCGCAGTAGGCGGGTCCATAGGCGGAGCCGACTTGCCGCATGAGACCAAAGGAGGCATCGAAACCGCCCTCGCTGAGATCATCAAAGAACACGCCGCCGATGCCGCGCGTCTCGCCGCGATGACGTAGCTGAAAATACTCGTCGCACGCCTTCTTCATGCGCGGGTAATGGGCGCCGGTCGCCTCCCGGGCGGCACGGTGCCAACTCACCGCATCCTCCTCGCTGGCATAGTAGGGTGTGAGGTCGAAGCCGCCACCGAACCACCAGACTGGATTTGGGCCCTCCGTGGAGAAGCAACGCACGTTCATGTGCGAAGTCGGACAATGCGGATTGAGCGGGTGCTGGACGACCGAGACGCCCATGGCGCGCCAAGGCCGTCCGGCCAACTCGGGACGGTGAAGGGTAGCGGAAGGAGGAAGCTGGGTGCCGCGCACGTCGGAGAAGGCCACCCCGCCCTTCTCAATGACAGCACCACCGCTGATCACGCGGGTGCGCCCACCGCCGCCCTCCGGCCTATCCCAGGAGTCGGTGGCGAAGCCTGCCTTGCCATCAACCGCCTCGAGCTGAGCACAGAGGCTTTCCTGCAGCTGCAGGAGATAGGTGCGAACGGCTTCGGTATCCATGACGCATCATCCTCCGGGAAGAGCCGCGGGCGGTCAATCCGGGCTTCATGACAGGCGACTCGACCAGCTGTTTGTCTCGCCTGCGGACCTAGAAAGCCTTGGCTCGGCGACATGACGCCCCGCCAGCGGCTTGACCTCATCCTCCTTGGCCTAGGCGTGCTCGCCCTGCTCACTCCCTGGATGGCCTGGGCCCGGCTGCGCTGGCTGGAACGGCGCAGCGGCGCGCGCTTACTCGTCAGAGGCATCAACGGAGACCAGGCCGCACGCATCGTGCTCCTCCGGGGCGAGCTACCCACGCTGCCAGTCGACGAGACCATGGACTTCCTAGGCGACAGCTATGCCGCTCACCTGCCCGCGGTAAGGCTCGCCCACCGGACATACTTCGGACGCACCCTCTTCGCTGTCGCCCGCGCCGCCCGCGTCGCCGCACATGCCCTGCAACACCGCGACCGGGACCCTGGGGCAGCGCGCCTCGGCAAGCTCGACGGGATTGGCGTGCTCTGGGGCAATGCCTGGCCCTTCCTGCTCGTCATCCTCCTCCTAGTTCCCGGCCGACTCAATAGCCTCCGGGCCTTCGCGGCCCTCGCTATCGCCATGGCAGCGTCACAATGGATCGCCCACCTCACCGTGGCCGATGCGGCCCGGCGCGCACGAAGGGCCCTCGACGATGCCCGCCTGCTCGACGGGCATCCCGCTGGAGAGGTTGATGATGCCTTCGCCGCGGCACGCCTAGGGCAACTGGCCGCACCCGCCCGACAGACCCTCTGGGGAGCCCTGCGCAGGCGCGACCACTAAGGCCTACTAGCGGGTGGGCGATGCCGGGGATGCAGCCGGCTTACCACTTTCAAATTGGGCGGTGGCAGCGATCATCAAGGGACGACCGGGAGTACCCAGGCGACGCAAGGCCCGGAGGCGCAGGTCATGGATTGCCGCGAGGAGTTTGTCAGGCACCGCCTTGCCATCCTTGCTGCGACTCCATCGAGCAGGGCCAGAGAGCTGACCCATCCTCTCGCTCGCCCAAGCCTCCACCATGCGAGGCTCCAACTCGCGCAAGGCGAGCAAACGCTGCGAGAGCCTGTCGATTGCCTGTTCACGAGCCTTGCCCTTGAGGGCATCCGTGGTGGCGACCTGCGCGGTGATTGAGGCGAGGACGCTCGCTGGACCATTCGTCAAGAGCTCGAGCCGAGTGACCCAGAATTCCGTGACCACCGGGCCATAGGGTACCTTCAGGGCGCGACGTCGGTCGGCTTCGACCCGGAGGACCCGGAGGAGTTCGGTGCGAGAGTCGCCCTTGGCGAGGAGTCGCTCAAGGCCCTCGACAAACAGGACATCTCCCACGACCTGCGCAACGGAGTTGCCGACATCGGAGCGGGCGTTGGCCCCGCCGCCACCTAGGGTAGCGAAATCGGTCGAGGCCGAGAGGCTCTCAGCCTCTTGGAGTCGGCTATTGGGATTAAGCAGGAGCGAGTCCATCTCCGCCATCAGGCGAGCAAGCGCGGGAGCATCGGCCGCGACCTCGGCCAACTGCTTCCATGCACCGAGGTCATAGGGATTAAGGGCAAGAGATTCGCGCAGGATCCTAGCGCGCGCCGGTGCTGGAAGCGTACGAGCGTACCAACCAAGGATGCGCGCACGATGCCAGCGCTCGAGGCCGAGGTTCATGGCACCAACGAGGGCCTGACATTGCACCGCCCTGCCGCGCAAGAAGGCGAAGGGATCTTCGAGATCGGTCGAAGTGGAGGTCGCCGCAATGCCCGCGATACTTTGGCCGACGCCAAAGGTCCAGAGACCCTTCTTCGCATCCCATCCATATTGGACGAAGGCGCGGTGGCCTGGCTG
>JBFZFD010000052.1:0-4525 GCA_041306485.1 Opitutia bacterium
CTAATACTTATGCTTACGATACCATCAAAGGTAATATCGCGAATTTCAGCAGCGGCACATCCTATGTCGCGCTCATCCGCACCGTGAGTCTGACAGAGCGTCAATACGGCTGGCTCGAGCTGACGGGTGATGGTTCTGGCGGGATTATCGCCACGCGCTTCGCCTTCGACACTCAAATCAACGCAGCCTGGGTCTATGCCGGTGATGCTGGCGCAATCCCCGAACCCTCCACGCTCGGTCTCGTGGGTGGGCTCTTCGGTTTAGTGGCTGCGGCTCACTTGCGCCGTCGCAAGCTCAAGCAAGTGGCTGCGTCAGAAAAGTTCCTGGCCTTGGCCGCCGGCGAAAAGCTTAACTGAAGCTAAAGCTGGGTGGATGGGCTGGTTAGTTGACCAGCCTTCCGGCGGAAGAAGTATGGTTGCCCACGGCCTCGGGTATGCGGGATTGTCGGGTTAGGCTGCGCCCGGAGGTTGCGTAGCAACCTCCCTACCCAAGGCAGGGTGTCATCACCGAAGGCGCCCCACCCAAGGCGGTCGTCCCGGCGGTACGCCCCTACCCGATGCAAAGATGCCAAGGCAGAGGTTTACGAGCTATTCACCCAGCTGGCACGGCGGCGCGGAATCGAACAGCTAACCCCGCTAAAAAGTCCCATCGGTGACCGGTGACGGTTTATCAGGGGCACAGGGGCTCGGGGGCACATGGGCTCGAAATCGAAATGCATGGGTGACCGGTGACAGATGACCGGTGGTAGAACTCGCTCCGCTCGTTGCCTCTCGGGCTAGAGAGCTAACGAGCTCTATGTCTAGCCCCTGAGCCAATGGCAAAGGCAGGGATACAAATTAAGAATTAAAAATTAAGAGGAAGATGCGGACGCCTAGCGGCAGGCGTCCCTACCCAAGGCAGTGGCATGGCAGGTCACGACGTGGTCGTGCCCCTACCCAAGGCAGTGGGGCTAGCGGGGCTAGAGGTTTGATTCCGTGCCACTGTTTTATTCCGGCCCCTAGGCCACTGTGCCCCCGTGCCCCTGATAATTGTTAGTGATACGAGCGCAGCAAGTTGTGCCGAGCTAGAGAGCTAGAGAGCTAAACAGCTAAACAGCTAACCCAGCTAACCTCGCTAACACCGCTAACACCGCTAGTACCGCTAACCCACTACCTCAGCCCGGTACGACAAGGTTCACCAACTTACCCGGTACCACGATTTCCTTGGCGATGGTTTTGCCCTCAAGGAACTTAGCGACGGCAGGGTCGGCCTTGGCGAGCGCGAGGAGTTTTTCCTTGCTGGTCTCCTTGGGGAGCTTGGCGGTAGAGCGGACCTTGCCGTTGACCTGGAAGATGACCTCAACGGTGGTCTCGATGAGCTTAGATGGGTCAGCCTTGGGCCAGCCTGCATCGGAGATGCTTCCGGAGTGCCCGAGGCGCGACCAGATTTCCTCGGCGAGGTGAGGGGCGAAAGGCGCAAGCAGGCGCAGGAAGTCCTCGAGGGTGGAGCGTCGGATGGCAGGTGCTTTCTCAGCGGCATTGAGGAAGATCATCATCTGCGAGATCGAGGTGTTGAAGGATAGCGTCTCGATGTCGGCCGAGACCTTCTGGATAGTCCGGTGCAGCTCGCGGGTGAGGTCCTCTTGTTCGTCCTCGGCGGAGACGCGCGCGGTGGGCTTGCCTGTTGCCTCGTCGATGGACAGGCGCCAAGTGCGACGTAGGAAGCGGCTAACGCCCTCGATACCGTTGGTGTTCCAGGGCTTGGAGGCTTCGAGGGGGCCGAGGAACATCAGGTAGAGGCGCAGGGCATCCGTACCGTAGGCCTTCACGATATCGTCGGGGTTGACCACGTTACCGCGGCTCTTGGACATCTTCTCGCCGTCTTCTCCGAGGATGAGGCCTTGGTGGAAGAGCTTCTGGAAAGGCTCAGCGGTGGGCAGGATGCCGAGGTCGTAGAGGAAACGGTGCCAGAAGCGGGCGTAGAGCAAGTGGAGCACGGCATGCTCAGCTCCGCCGATGTAGAAGTCGGGGCAGCCCCAGTAGGAGGTTAGCTCCTTCGAAGCGATTTCTTGGGGGTTTCGTGGGTCGAGGAAGCGCAGGTAGTACCAGCAGGAACCAGCCCACTGCGGCATGGTGTTGGTTTCGCGGCTCCCGCGGACCCATAGGCGGCCGGGCTGCTGGGACGCAGCTGGCACGGTGGCGCCGGTGGCGAGGTCGATCCATACCTCGAGCCACTCTGGCTCGCGCGAGAGTGGCGAGTCGCCGGTGGGGGAGGGTTGATAGGACTTTACCTCGGGTAGGGTGAGGGGGAGTTGAGAGGAGGTCAGGGGGATGGCACAGACCTCCTTACCGTCGATGAGGCAGGAGACAGGCTCCTTGGGGAGGAACTCGCGCAGGGCGGAGTCGGCCGGCACTCGGGCGAGGTCCTCGCGCGTCACCCAGACGATGGGGAAGGGCTCGCCCCAGTAGCGTTGCCGGGAGAATAGCCAGTCGCGCAACTTGTAGTTCACCGCGGCCTTGCCCGCGCCCTTGGCGAGCAGGTCAGCAGTGATGCGGCGCTTGGTCTCAGAGGCGGAAAGTCCTTCGTAGGGGCCGGAGTTGACCATCGGTCCGTCGCCGGTCCAGGCCTTGGCTTGCACGTCGACCGGCTCCTTGGAGCCGACCACCTGCACAATCGGCAGTTTAAATTGGAGAGCGAACTCATGGTCGCGCTCGTCGTGGGCCGGCACGGCCATGATGGCGCCAGTACCATAGCCCATCAGCACATAGTCCGCCACCCAGATAGGAATGCGGGCGCCATTGATGGGGTTGAGGGCGTAGGCGCCGGTGAAGACCCCGCTCTTCTCCTTGGCCAGGTCGGTGCGCTCGAGGTCCGACTTATTGCGCACGGAAATCACGTAGGAGGCGACATCATCAGCTTGCTGCTCGGTGACGAGGGTGCTCGCAAGCGGGTGCTCAGGGGCGATGACCATGTAGGTAGCACCAAAGAGCGTATCAGGGCGGGTCGTGAAGACGGTCAGTGATTCGTTGGGGTGTCCCTCGATAGCAAATGTCACTTCGGCGCCATCCGATTTACCGATCCAGTTCTTCTGGAGCCGCTTGGTGGAGTCGGGCCAATCAAGGGCATCGAGACCCTCGATCAGTTTATCGGCATAGGCAGTGATGCGTAGCACCCACTGGCGGATGGGACGTCGCTCCACGGGGTGACTGCCGCGCTCGGAGCGAGGCCCCTCCGGGGTGTTGAGGACCTCCTCGTTGGCTAGGACGGTGCCGAGCTTCGGGCAGAACCACACGGGCTTCTCCGAGACGTAGGCCAGCCCATGACGGAAGAGCTTGAGGAAGATCCACTGGGTCCAGCGGAAGTACTCCGGGTCGGTGGTCGCAAGTTCGCGGTCCCAGTCGATGGCGAAGCCGAGCATCTGTAGCTGGCGGCGAAAGTTGTCGATGTTGCGACGGGTCTGGATCGCGGGGTGCTCACCCGTGGCGATGGCGTGTTGCTCCGCCGGCAGGCCGAAGGAATCCCAGCCCATGGGGTGGAGGACGTTGTGCCCGGTAGCCTTGCGGTGGCGGGCTAGGATGTCGGAGGCCGTGTAGCCCTCGGGATGTCCGATGTGCAGCCCTGACCCTGAAGGGTAGGGGAACATGTCCAGGATGTAGTACTTGGGCTTGCCGCAGGAGGGGGGCTCGGCCCGGAAGGTACCTTGCTCTTTCCAATAGCCCTGCCAGCGCCGCTCAAAGGCGGTGAAATCGTAGGTGCCCGCGGGGGTGTCCATCCCTCCGACAAAGCCCTACCCAGCCCCGGGAGTCAAGAGGTCGCCTAGCGAAGGAAACGTAGCCCCGAACCTGCCGTCTTCGACTGAAGCAGGTCAGGACTTACGGCGCCGGCGAACAGCGGCGAGGCCAAGGGCGAGGGCGCCTAGGGCGATGCCGTAGGTGGAAGGCTCGGGTATGGGCGTGGGGTTGGTAATGTCACCGGCAGACTGGATGGTGGTCACACCACGGAGGTAGCTAAAGGATTGGGTGGTCACGCCGAAGTAGATGTTGTCCAGGGCGAAGTCGTTGCCGCTGGCGTTCGTCTCGGTGTTGCGCAGGCGGAGGTTAATGCTGCCCGGCGCGCTGGTGAAGAAGTAGGTGTCGGCGTAGACCAGCGTCCACAGCTGGGTGCGGTTGGTCAGGTCGGGCGATGCGACGAAGGTGCGGAATGGGCTGCCGTCGATACTGATCTCAAAGGAAAGCCCAGGCGGGGCGTACGCAGGACCGTCGGTGTTGGCGACCATCGCCTCGAATCGGTAGTAAAGAGGGGTGTCCAGATCCGTGGTCAGAGTGACACCGGGTTGGTCAGCGTCGCCTTCCAAGGCGACTGGGTCGTGCTGGTCGCGCCGTTGGCGAACATGTAGTAGCCGCTGCCGCCATAGCCTTTTAGGTTACCGAACAGGCTGGAGATGCCGGTGTGGGCATCGGACATCTGTGTGACGACCATATACTCGCCCTCTGCTTGGTTGGTGCCGGAGGTGCGGTAGAAGTAGTCCGACTGGAAGCCGCTGTTG
>JBFZFD010000053.1:0-3431 GCA_041306485.1 Opitutia bacterium
ACCTCTCATCTCTGCGGTTAATCACCTATGGCACCGAGCCCATGCCCCCTCCCTTGCTCGAGCGCCTCCGGGTCGCCTTCCCTCGGGCTAAGTTCGTCCAGACCTTCGGCACCAGCGAAACCGGCATCGGCCGCACCGAGAGCCCCGACCCCGGCTCGCTCTTCATGAAGATGGAGGGGCAAGAGTGGAAGGTAGTGGACGGTGAACTGTGGCTGCGGAGCAAGACCAGCATCCTCGGCTATCTCAATGCGCCGAATGATCGGTTTACACCAGACGGTTGGTTCCGGACCGGCGACCAGGTGGAATTGGGGCCCGACAACACCTTCCGCGTCTTGGGCAGGGCAGGGGAGATGATCAACGTCGGCGGCGAGAAACTCCTCCCCCAGGAAGTCGAGGCCGTCATCCTCGAGGTCCCCGGCGTCCTCGATTGCCGCGTCCGCGGGGAACCCAACGCCCTCACCGGCCAAACCGTCGTCGCCGAAGTCGTTCCCGCCCCCGGCCAAGATCTCGAATCTCTCCGCTCGGTCGTCCGCTCCACCTGTCGCGCCAAGCTCGACCGCCACAAAGTCCCGACCAAGGTCTCGTACGTCGACTCCGTATCTGGCGGTCGCATTAAAAAGCTTCGAGGATGAATTCGGCGAGCCACAACTCAGCCACAGCCTCCTTTCTCGCTCGTGGTGGGATCAGGGTTGCCTTTGTGATTCCCGGAGCCGACATCGAAAGCCTCGTCAGAGCTTTGCGTGGCCATGAGGAGATTCGGCTTATCCCAGTCACCAGCGAGGCGGCTGCTGCCACCATGGCCGAGGGGTATTGCCGCGCTAGCGGCCGACCAGCCGTGGTCTTGGGCTGCGGAGGCCCCGGCTTGTCCAGCCTTTTGCCGTTCATCGCCCAGGCCTCTGCATCCTCCCTGCCCATCGTCTATCTCAGCGGTCTCGCCAGCCTGCGCCAGGACGAGGTGGGTTGGCCTTGCTCCGACACCGCCCTCGTCGCCGCCGCAGGCTGCAAATCCATCCTGATTCGAGACGCCTCGGATTTCCAGCTCGCGCTCCAAGCCATTCAGGAGGCTGTCGCCCAGCACCGCCCGCTGCATCTATCCATCACAGCCGCGGCGCAGAATTCACCCGCCCTCAGCGCCTGTGAATTCCCTGCGCCCAAGCCTGCCCAAGGGCAACGTCCTTGGACCAGCGTGCCTCGTCTCGCCCTGGTGATCGGGACTGCCGCGATTCACCATGCCGAAGCCTTGCGGAGGCTTGTTCAGGACAAAGGCATCCCGGTGGCGACGGATATGACCGCTCGCGGGATTGTCCCCGAGGACAACCCCCTGGCCCTGGGCCATCTCTCCTTCATGGGCCCGACCGAGGCGTGGGACGCCCTTGTCTCGGCGGATTCGGTACATGTTCTCGCCCCCTCGGCTGATTTGCTTGCGGAGCTGCGGCGCCGCCAACTTCACTTCGAGATTATCGCTCAGCGGGAGCTCCTCGCCTGGATCAACTGGGCCAAATGCGCGGCCGACGATGGCGCGGAAAGACGCCAGTGGGTTGCCGGCCTCGCGCGGCCCCGTCATCTCTCTTCGCCGGCCCCTGGGCAAATCCCGACCACCCACGGGAGTGTTGTGCGAACCGTCGCGGGCGCGCTCGGCCCGGACACCGTGCATGTCCTCGACGCCGGGGTATTTCACCAAGCCGGGGCAAGACATCTTCTGCCCAGCCAGCCGAGAACGGTCATTTCCACTGACTGCCTCACTATCATGGGTTGGTCGCTCGGTGCCGCCCTTGGCGCCGCCCTGGCCCAACCCGGTCGCCTGGTTGTCGCCTACCTAGGCGATGGCAGTTTCCATATCCAGGGGCTGTCCCTCTCCCTCGCCGCGCGGCTCGGACTACCCGTGCTGTTCATTGTAGGCGTCAACGGTGTCTATGCCTCGAGCCGAAAACGCCACCCCGAGGGTCCCGAAGACCCGGCTCTCCTGCCTTCGTGCGACATCCCAGCGGTTGCCCAGGCCTGCGGCGTGCCTGGGCGGCGTTGCGCCGACATCAAATGCCTCCGCGCCGAGGTTGAGGCATGGGCTAGCGCTCCCTCCCCTCTTCTCCTGTCGGTGAATGTCGGCATCGCCGATCCCAGCCTAGCCGGGGTCAAGACCGGCATCCCGTCGCTCGATTCCAGCCATGGATAAGCCCACGATACTGCTTACCTCCGCCGGCTCCCTGGTAGGAAAGGTCGTACTCGATGCGCTGGAAGCTCGTCGTCAGGGTCTGCGCCTCGTCGCCTGCGACGCCTCCGCAGACGGCGCCAACCTGCGTCGCTGCGACGCCTCCCACCAAGTCCCCCTCACCGCGCGTCCCGGCTGGTCGGAATCCATCCTGGGCCTAATTCGTCTCGAGCGGCCGTCCCTCGTCATTCCCGGCCGTGACGACGATGTCGAGGAGCTGGTCATCCTCGCCCAAACCCACCCCGAGCTCGCCTCCATTCTCATGGCGGGCTCCCTCGAGGTTGCCCGCGCCATCTCCGACAAATCGCTGACCGCTGTGTTCGCGGGCCAACACCGCCTAGCCTTTGCGCCGACCCTCGTTGCCGCTCGTCCCGAATCCCGCGCGGCTGCCGACCGCCTTCTCGCCGATTCCGGCTTCCCCCTCATCGCCAAGCCCGCCAAGGGCTCGGGCTCGCTTGGCGTTCGCATTCTGACCAAGCCCTCCCACCTCGACGCCGCCCTCGCTTTGCCCGGCTATGTCATCCAGCCTTTCCTTGATCCGCCCGGCGCCGTGAACCTTGACGATGCCGCCGGCCTTCCTCTTTTCTGGGAAGTCCCCGAGTCAAGCCTCTACGCCGTCCAATATGCCATCGGTCGCCAGGGTCGCATCCTCGGCCAATGCGCCCATCGGGCTCGCATGGTTCGCGGCCGCTGCGAGGAGATTTGGTCCGTCGATGACCCCGGTCTCCACGCCGTTGCAGATGCATTCGTCGTCGCCGCCATCGCCCAAGGTTGGCGCGGGCCCTTCAATGTCCAGGCGAAGCGGGATGGCGCCGGTTGGAAGGTCATCGAACTCAACGGACGTTTCTCCGGTGGCACCTCGTCCCGCCTCCACCTCGGCTTCGACGAGGTGGGCCTCCTGATTAATGATTGGCTCGACCACGTCGCCGTCCCGCCCAGCCAAGTCCCCCGCGTCGCCCATGTCGTCCGTCAGTTGTGCGACTTCCCTATCCACGGCTCCTGAGCATGAATATCCTTCTCACTGGCTCCACTGGTTACCTTGGCTCCCGCGTTGCCGCCCGCCTCGACGCCCTCGGCCTACCTTGGTGCCCGCTTGCGTGTCGCCTTGGGCAACTCGAGCCCGTCTCCCTCGCCGTCGACAGCGTTATCCACTGCGCCGGCGCCCTGCGCAATCGCCCGGATCAGCTCCACCCCGTCAATGCCGAGGGCACGCGCCAGTTGGTGG
>JBFZFD010000054.1:0-4124 GCA_041306485.1 Opitutia bacterium
GAGGCCAAGAAGGACAAGCCCGCCGCCAAGGCCAACTGAGACTGGTCTCAGGCCAAGACGAACCCGCCGAATGGCGGGTTCTTTTTTGCCTAGTGGCAACGAGGGCTAGGGCCCTCAGAAGAGCTCGCCTTGGGCCTTAGCGGCGCGCTCGGCAGCGCGCTTCTTAGCTGCCTTGAGGGTGCCATCCATATCCATGCTGGCAAGGAAGGCATCGAGACCAGTGGCATCGATGACGGCGCGGACAGTAGGGTCGAAGGGATGGTCATCCTTGAATCGAACGAGGTCGAGGTTGACGCGGATGCGGTCGGCCTCGGCGGAGACCTGCTCACGGAAGCGAGCGGGCTCGAGGCGATCGGCGGCGGCGAGGACGGCGGCGAGGTCACCGAACTCGGTGAGCCACTTGACAGCCGTCTTGGGGCCGACGCCGCGCAGGCCGGGAATATTGTCGGAGGTATCGCCAACCAGTGCCAGGTAGTCGGGGATGAGGCTGGGCGGCACGCCGAACTTCTCGCGCACGCCATCGGGGTCGAGGCGACGCCAGCCGATGGCCGGGTTGGCGGTAGGAGGCGGGACGAGTTGGACGACCTTGCCGCCGATGCATTGCCCAAAGTCTTTGTCGGCACTGACAATGACGACCTCGTGTCCCTCGGCAGACAGGCGGCGGGCGGCGGAGGCGAGAAGGTCATCGGCCTCGATGCCGCTCTGCTCGATGGTGCCTAGACCCATCAGGGCGGTGAGGCGCTTGATCTCCGGAATCTGAAGTTCGAGGTCCTCGGGGGTCTCTGCGCGCTGTGCCTTGTATTCGGGGAGAGCGGCGAGGTGACGGTCGGAGCCTCCGAGATCGAAGAAGACGACGGAGCGATCAGGTTTCTCCATGTCTTCAATCGACCAGAGTGTGCGGACCCAGCCGTGTAGGGCTCCGGTGGGGAAACCGTCCTTCCGACGTAGGCCAGCCTTCTCCATCCCATAGTGACTTCGGAAGGCTAGGTTGAAACCGTCGACGAGCAGCCAGCGCATACTCAAGGGTCAGAGCGGAGCGGCTCCACGACCAGCCCAAACAGGCGGGCCCGCCGATGGGCGGGCCCGCGATTGGCTGGACTCGTCCTTACTTGGTAGCCGGGGTGGGCTGGTTGGTAGGACCGGCCTCGGTCACCTCGCGGTAGACGGCACCACCAGGGGTCACGACCACGGGGTTGGAGAAGGTAGCGCCGTTATTCACGCCAGGAAGCTTGCTACGCAGGGTGGAGCCACCGGGGGAGATCAGGTTGGCGGTGACGAACACCATGAGGTTGCGCTTGCTGGTGGTCTTGCCGCTGGAGCGGAAGGCGGCGCCGAGCAGGGGGATGTCGCCTAGGATGGGCACCTTGTCGTTGACGGTCTTGACCTCCTCGCGGGTCAATCCGCCGATGACGACCGTCGCACCGTCGAAGATGGTGACGTCGGTAGTCACTTCGCGGAACGAGAAGATCGGCTGGAAGAAGCCCGAGGGGATGGTGACGGTGGTGGTGCCCTGAATGGCGACCGAGGTGCCGCCGTATTCCACGAAGCCTTCGAACTCAATCACCTGGGGCTTGAGGTTGAGGGCGATGGAGTCGTCCTGCTGGACCGTGGGGGTGACCTCGAGGATGACACCGACGTCCTGCTCCTTGAAGTCCTGAGGGGTACCCGCCGTGATGGTCACGCCGGCGGCGCCTCCACCATTCTGACCGCCGCCAGACTGGCCCACGTTGGACTGCACGTCGCCGTAGGAGTCGGGATAGCGGAGAGTCTGGACGATGCGGATGGTGGCTGTCTTGTTGTCCACCACGGTCAGGCTGGGGGCGGACATCAGGTCGGTGCCGTTGTTCTGCTCGACCGCGCGGAGGAACAGGTTGAGGTCGTAGGAGCCGATGGTGCCGATGAGGCCAGCGGCGCCCGATCCGCCGAAGGTGAAGTCACGGCTGCCGAAGTTGCCGCGGGGGATATTGGGCGGCGCGTTGGGGATATCGAGGGTCGGCTCGGTTACGGTCGTGATGATTCCGGTCAAGGGATCGAGCGTGCCATTGGTCCGGAGGATCTGACCGTTGTTAGCGACGGAGGACTCGCCGAAGGCTTCGTTGATGCCACGCAGGCCGGTGCGGGCGCGGACAATCTCGGCACCGCCGATGGTCTGGGATAGCTGCCAGTTGGCCGAGAGCTCGTTGAGGGTCTGCTCGCTGACTTCGATGAACTTGGCCTCGATGTGGACCTGCTTGGTGTCGGAGTAACGGCGGAGGATGTTGCGGATGCGGTCGAGGTTACGACGCGTCTGGGTGGCGGTGAGCATGGCACCGTCCCAAGCGAGGGTCGCCCCCTGCACCTCGAAGTTGACGCCGGAGCGAGTGAAGAAGTTGCGGATGGCGACTTCGCGAGGGCTAGCACCACCAGCATCGCCAGGGCCAGCAGAGACGCCTGCGCTGAAGGGGCTACCACCGGCGCCGGCGCCGGAAGAAGAGGACGAGGACGAGATACCCGTCATCTTCGTCACGGCTGCGTCGGGCAGGGGGAAGAAGTCGGTCTCGAGGTCGCTCGAGCCGGAGTCGGGACGGACCTCGATGATGCCGTCGTTGACCGAGTAAGTGAAGTTGACCTGCTTGACCACGAACTCGAGGGCGCGGTCGAGGGAAACGTTACGGAGGGTGAGGTTGACGCTAGGGTTACGCTTCTCGGGGTCGATGGGGACGATGTTCACGCCCTTGGACTCCTTGTCGTAGGCCTGGGAGACGATGACGAGCTGGTCGAGGGCGCGGTTGAGGGGAAGGTCCTTGATGTTGATCTCGGGGACGGTGATGTCCTTGAGCTTCTGGAGAACGGGGTCGACGGTGAGCTTCTCGACGTTGGTCGTCTCGCGGTTGTAAACCTCGGGGAGCTTCCAGGATTCATCGAGGAGCTCGAGAAGCTTACCCTTAGTCACACCGCGGTTCCACTGTCCGGAATTCTCGGAGAGCATCTTGCGGATGCGCACCTGGTAGGCCTTGGCCTCGGGGTTGAGGGGCTGGTACTGGAGCACCTCGCGATAGGTATCGAGGGCACCCTGATAGTCCCCGTAAAGGTAACGGGCACGACCCTTGACGAGGAGTTCGTCGACCTTGGTGTCCTTGGCCTGAAGACCGGGGGAGATTTCCTCGATGCTGCGGTAGGAGGGGTCTGCCTTGCGGGAGGCCCAAAGAGCGGCGAGACGGCGATAAGGCATCTCGTCGAGTTCGTTCTCCTTGTTGTTAACAAGGGTCTCATACTCCTTGAGGTGGATTTGGGCGCGAGCAAGGTCGCGGGCATCCATGGCACGATTGACGCGCTCGGCGAGGAGGGCGGCGTAGAGCCCCTTGATCTGGCGCCGGACAGGCTGGGTGGCCACGTTGCCAGGCAGAGTCTTCTCGGCGAGATCCAGCTGATCCTTGGCGCCATCGAGGTCGCCGGAGCGGATGAGCGAGCGGGCAGTCGAGATGTACTCCTCGGCCTCGTCGATCTTGGTCTGGTTGCGCTTGGCGACTTCGCGCATGCGCTGGTTAACCATACGATCACCGTCGTTAGGGCCGGCCTCGCGGGAACCGAGGACCTCCTGGCGGGCGAGGAAGATATTGTCGCGCTGGGCTTTGGCGCCAGTGCTGGTGGGCAGGGCACGCTCAGCATCAGCGAGGAGGCGGAGAGCCTGATCATGGCGCCCGGCAGCCGAGAGGGAGAGTGCCTCGGAAACGGCAGCGTCGACCTCGGCATAGAGGGCGGCACGCTCGCGGGAGATTTGGTCGAGGAGAGGGGAATTGGGGTCGACCGGCACAGGCTCGGGTTGGGTACCGGTGACAACAGGGGGAACGGTGACGGGCGCGGGGGTAGCAGCAGCGGCGAGCTCAGCGTTGATCGTGGCGAGGGCTTCGCGGGCGCCGATGTCTTGGTCGTTCAGCTTGAGCAGGGACTCGTAGGCCTGCTTGGCGGCGGCGAGGTCTCCGCGTTCCTGGGCGGCGACGGCTTGGTCATGCAGAACGAAGCGCGGATCCTCGGAAGGTGCGGCCTCCTGGGCAAGGAGAGCGAGGACGCACGCCGCGGAAATCGAGGCGAGGAGCAGGTGGCGATGGGGCGAGCTCATGATGTCTTAAAGTCAGCGTTGGGGG
>JBFZFD010000055.1:0-14678 GCA_041306485.1 Opitutia bacterium
CGACGAAAGAGCCCGAAGCATTGTCGATGGGTACACCCGAGAAGCCGCTGGAGAAGCGATTATTCGCCGCAGTGGTATACCCGGAAACGGTCAGAGCTTGGGTGGAAGCTGAGACCAAAGCTGCAATCCCGAGGACGACTTGGCGCACATCCTGATGGTGGGGCAACGGTCCTGCCTTGCAAGCGCCACCCTCAGCTCGTGATCCATGCAGCGATGACCCAGAAGAGGGCCGAGGTGGCACCCAGCCCAGCGGCCAGGTTGCGGAGTGAGCGGGCCATGTCAGCCAAGCCTTCACCCTCCACCAAGTCGGCAATCTTCCAGGCTCTCCAAAAGGCGTAGCCGGTGCTGCCGAGTGCCAGGGCGATGAGCAGGAAGGCCTCAAGCCCCGAGCCGAGACCAAGCTTACCCCTGAATAAGTAGGGTAGTGAGAGAATCACGAAGGGTAGCCCGAAGGTCAGCCCGCACCAGAGGTAGCCGGAGCGCAGCGTGCTCTCAAGTGAGACGGGTGATGAGGGAGCTCCGGGAGGGGGAGGCATGCCCGGTAAGCCGAAGTCTTCGTCATGTCCGAGGCGCCTACTTGCCAAGCCCTCCACGGGAGGCGGCGGCACATCCAGGGTGGACTCGCGTAGGTGTTGTCGGACCGTCATCCAGCGGCCGCCCACTTCAATGGCATGGGCGAGGGAGAGTTCCCCTGCTTGGAGCCGTTCGAGTAGTTCTGTCCTGGTGAGGGGACCCACGGGAATTCCCTTGTGGCGCAGGCGGTAGGTTTCGCGATTGGCCATGGTTCAGGAGTCCTGTCCCTTCAGGAGCGCATCCCAGCCACCCTGAGGGCGGCCGAGGCTAGCGGGAGCATTGCCAGCGCGGCGTGAGGCCTCCTCGAGTGGCAGCGCCATCCGGAGTAAGGGGCTCAGGGGAAGGGCGTCGCGCAACTGACGAGGCTTTCCCTCATCGTCGATCTGGAAGAGTGCGGCAGGCTTACCATCGCTTCCTATTCCAAACAGGAGGACCCCGCGACTCTCCTCGCGTAGAAGAGCGCGTCCGTCTGGACCCACGCGTCCAGCGAAGACTAGGCCCGCCTCGCGCGAGGCAGAGAGGAGCGCGCGGAGGAAGTTGGCCTCTTCGGTATAGGGCGCAGGCGGGCGGGCGAGGAATCGGTCGAGCTCGGTTCGGATATCCGCCCACTTGTCGGGAAAGAGGAAGTCGCTTGCCGCTAGGCCGTTCTGCGTGATGCGACGCAGCTCGCTGGCATCGGAAAGGGCCGAGGGGGAGAAGCTCAGGTTGGAGGCGGCAGGCCGGAGGCTTGCGACAGCGAAGAGTTGCTGGAGATGGTAGGCGCGGAGAATCTGGTTGCCCGACTCCGCGCGTACTCTCTCCAGCGTGCGAAGGAGGGGTTCGCCTGGCCTGCGGGTTGTGGGGTCAAAGGACCTGAGGAAGCGTCGTAGGTACTCTTGCTCAGGGAAGGGGAGGCCTTCGGTGAGTTCTTCTCCGCTAACAGGGCCGTCGGTGAAGCGACGCAGGCTCCACTTCTTCTCCGTCAGGCCGCCTTCCCGGTCAAGGACCCTGGTGGTGGCAATGGACTCGGTTCCTGATTGGAACCGCCGCAACTCACGGGTGACTTCGCCAGAGACAATCACTGCGCCGGTGACGCGCTCTCCTCTTCCCGAATGTTCCCGGATGATGAAGCGACGTAGGCTGCGCAGCGGACGGTCGTCGGTCACCTTGGTCAAGGCGTCGAGTTCGGCGGCAGTCCAGTCGGCAGGTCCAGCCGGGGGTACACCGAGGGCATCCCACATCGCCCCGAA
Organism: Opitutia bacterium; assembly: GCA_041306485.1. Taxonomy (GTDB): domain Bacteria; phylum Verrucomicrobiota; class Verrucomicrobiia; order Opitutales; family UBA953; genus UBA8828. The sequence goes on from JBFZFD010000055.1 coordinate 1,803, forward strand.
GCGGGGACCGAGCAGGGAGCGAGGTAGCCCTTGGATGGCGTCGGCGCCCGCGAGCACCGCAGCGGCAGACTGGCTCTCGGGTGTCGGGGTATCGCTGGCAGCCACAGCGCGCAGGGCGACGAGGTAGCCAGCTAGGTCGGGGGCCTCGTCGAGGCGGCGGTTGTCCTCGGAGAGGCGTTGCTCGCGACGCAGGCGAGCCTCGGCCAGGTCGCACCGCGCTAGGGCCCGGTCGGCGAGGTCGGGATTCACCGCTGAGCGAACTTCAGGGATATCCAGTAGCCCGCGGATCTCGGTCAGGAGGCGGCGGACTGATGCTGGGTCGGCAAGGGATGCTCCTGAGCCCATCGCCGACTCTAAGCTGGATACCAAGTTCCTCACTTCGGGTGCCAAGGCCCGCGCGACGCGCTCGCAGCGGGCGCGTAGCCCTGCGAGGTCGCCGGCTGTTGGCGCGAGGCGCTCGGTGGTTCTCGGTCCGGCCTTGGTGAGCTCGGATTCGAAGGCCAGCAGTCGGCGGCGGATGTCCGCGAAGGTGGCGGGGGTGGGACCTTCCTCTCCTGCGGCCTTCAGGAAGGCGGCCTCCGCGGCGAGCTTACGCTCGGTCTCAGCGCTTCCGCGTATGAGCTCGCGCGCGGCGTCATACTGCGCACGGAGTTCACCGTCGAGCAGAGCGGGGTCGCCGAGGCTGGTGAGGTTTCGCTCGGCTCCAGCTAGGTCGCCATCGCGCGCCATCATGACAGCCTCGCTTGCGATTTGGACACGGCCTTCCGTTGCCCGGCGGGAATCAAGGGCGGCGTCGCCTGCCGCGAGCAGCGCGAGGAGCAGCAAGAGCCAGACCGCGGTGAGCAAGGTATGTCGGCGGACGAGCAACCGATGCACGTGGCGGCGGAGACGCTCGGCCTCATCCAGCGAATCAGGGTCGCAGCTACCGGCTGCTAGCTTCGCCCGCTCCTGCCAGCGCCTTAGTCGACGTAGGAGTAGGGCGTCCGGTGAAACCGCGGCCAGCTCGCGGAGCTCGGCCAGTTCGGCGGCAAGGGCGTTGGCTTCAGCGCTAGCCTGAGCCTCCGCTTGGAACTCAGCCAGCCGACCACCGGCCCACTCCCCAGCCTCGGCAAGTTTAGCGGCGGCTGCGCCGCTGGCGCGCAGCCCAGAGTTGCGCTCGACCGTGCGGGCAGCGCCGACTGCCGCGACGCAGGCCTCCCAGTCTCCTTCTTGGTAGGAGCGCGCCGCCTCGGAGGCGAGTTCCTCGAGGCGCTGACGCGCTAGCGCCTCTGACCACGCCCGACGCTGGCGGAGGGAATCCTCCCACTCGGGGTCGCCGGCGAGCTCGTTGACACCGAGTCGCTCCATTCGGTCCATCAGCACAACGGCCGCAGAGGTCTCGCCCTGGGCGAGGAGCTCGCGGACTTTCGCAGCGCTCGAGCGGGCGAACTTCGCGCCGAGCCGGCTCAGCTCAGCGCAGGCGTTGGTGTCGCCGGGGTTGGCGGAAACGATGGTGCGTAGGACCGCGAGGGCCCGAGCTTCGTCCCGCTCACGGATGGCTTGGCGGTAGTCGCGGTAAAGCGGGTGGCTCTCGTCGATGGGCTTGCCATAGAGCAGCTCCACGGCGAGCAGCTGGCCATCGTCGGGCGTCGGCGGTACAGGCAGACCGTTCTCCCGGCAGAGTCGGGCCCAGCGATCTCCGTCCGCGAAGCCGAGCCAAGCGCAGAGGTCGAGCAATCCAGGTTCGGCCTCCGCCGCCTCGAGTGCGGCTTGCTCGTTCCCAATCCGCAGCAGGCCTGCACATTGCTCGAGTCGCTCGCGGGCGCGGTTGCCGAGCTCGGCGAGTTCGGTGGCGAGCACGCGCGCCTCTAGGTCAGGCGAAGGCAGTTCGAGCTGGGCGCGGATGCGTGCTTGGAGGCGGTCGGGGAGCATCAGTCGCGGAACTCGGCGAGGGTGAGGAGGGGTTCTCCGGCGATGTTGACGACGCGCACGGTCCAAGGTGCACCCGCCCCACGCACGTCGCCCTCTCGTGCCTTCTTTTGCCGAGTAAGGACCTCGGCGCGTGGCATGGTTGCCCCGCCGTCGGCTGCGAGTCGCAGCAGGGTGGTGTCCAGCCGGTTAGGCGCTGAGGCGAGGGAGGGAGGTGTGCGGTCGGGGAAGGATTGGCCGTTCGGGAAGAGCCCGCTTCGGCCCCCGGAGACGCGCACTTGCTCCAGGACGGGAGCAATCCAGGGCGCGGGGGAGAGGGCCTGGGATTCGTTTTCTACGGCTAGCGCAGCGAGGGGTAGGGTAAGCGTCTCTAGGAGGGCGTTCTCCGGGACGAGTGCCACGCACAGCCTTCGGCCAGCGGCGTTGACGAGCTCGAGGCCGTGGCAGGATGCGAGGAACTCGGCGGTGGGGCGCGAAGGTAGGTAGAGATTGATGACGTTGGCCCGGCTGCCGACGGTTAGGCTGATCCCGGGTCTTGCACCGCCAGCGGTGTTCTCGCCCGCGTAGACGGAACTTGCACCGGGCTCGATACTTGCAACTAACAGTCTGGGTGCTGTGGGATCGCGGTGGGCGACATGGCGGAACGCAACCCAGCGGATGCCGCCTCGAGCAGTGGTACCAGGACCGCCGACCAAGCCCTCGGTGAGGAACTTCCGGATCTCTGTCCCAGCGTCGAGGCCAAGGTCGAAGTCTGCCGTTGCTGGCACGGTGGGGCCGGCCGAGGCGGTCACCCAGCGTCCTCGCACGATGAGCGTCGGCCGGATATCCAGCCGCGTGAGAAGGAGGGCGCGCTCGCGCATGGCCAGTAACTGCTCCCAGGCCGCGTCGCGCGGTGCCCCCACGGCTTCCCCGATGCGGCGCGCCTCGGCGAGATCCTCGGCGATGGCGTTGACCTTACGTACGTCGGCGGCGGTTCCGGGTTGTTCCAGCAGGCTGCCCGCAGCCTCGGCTGCGCTCGATGCAAGCCGTGAGCGGATGCGGGCGAGAGTTGGCTCAGCATTCCTCTGGGCGAAGGACGGCGCCAGGCGCTCGAGCTCAATCCAAAGGCGTGCTGCCTGGACGACATCTTGCCTCGTTAGGCATTCATTGATTTCGCCCAGCGAGGCTTGCTCGCGCAGGAGGTTACGCGCGGACTCCAGCTCGGCGGCGGAGGGACCTCGAGGGGCTGGCGCCACTGGCACCGGCGCGGGCGCAGGGTCTTGCTTACTTAGGATAAGCCAGCCGGCCCCGACGAGTAAGAGTAGACCAAGGATGCCGAGGATCAGGAGGAGCGTGCCGGATGACGATGCACCGGCGGGTTGGCGGGTTTCATCTGTCGCCCTTGCCACGGGACGCGCAGCTTTGGGTGGCGTAATGCCATGCGAGGCGCGCAGGGCGTCGGCACCCTCGGGTGGCGCCTGTCGCGCCGCCTCGGCCAAGTCCAGTTCACCTCCCTTTGGCTGACATCGCCAGATGAAGCCGGCGCTGCCCGTAACCCTCGAATCGGTGGTGAAGCTTGCCTCCCAAGAGGCGAGGCCGAGCAGGGCTCCGGACTCGGCGAGTAGCTCGAGCCAAGCATCGGGACTGTCCTGTCCGGAGAGGCTGCGACTGCGTGGGCTACCCGCGCTCACCAGCCAGGCCGCCTTGGCCCCGCTACCGGTCAGGCTGCGCCAGCTGGTGCAGGGCACGAGGGGCCTGCCCGGACGTAAGTCGAGCGCCGTGGGAGGGAGCCAAGCGGGTTCGCCGTCCCACCCATCAAGCCAACCTGACCAGCGACGGGCCACTTCAGCGGGAGGGGGGAGGGAGGCGACTTCATCCTCAGCGAAGGCGAGGTGATGGGCGATGCGATTGTCTCTGCGCGTGTGGTCGAGACCGCCAGCGGCAAAGCGAGATAGGATACGCCAGCGACGCCCCCCGGCCTCGAGCGCCCTCAGGGTAAAAGTCGCCCCGGTAGTAGACTCATGAGGGGTGCCGATTGACTCCAGTAATTCCACCAGACGAGCGGGCATCGCTTCATGCCGGGCGACCGTGACATAGCCCGACCGGCCCGGGGAGAGTCCGCGGGGAGCCGAGGTAAAGACGAGAGCCAGGGGCATTTCAGCGGACGTTCAGAAGATCAGGGCAAGCTCGGTTGAGCAGCCAGTAGATGGGGGCCTCCACCATGTACGGTGCGAGTCGCTTGGGGTCAGGCGCGATGCGCCCCTGGTTGGGTCCGTCGGCAATCACCACTGGGGAGTGGCCGAAGGATGAGGCGGCGAAGAAGCACAGGTCGGATGCGAGCGACTCCGCACTGGCGACAAGCCCGGGGCAGGTCTCCGCGAGCAGGGCGCGCACGCGACGCGAGTTGCGGTCGATTGCGCCGAGGTCGAGCCTGCCCTCGCTCACGCAGGGCTCGAGCGGCTCGGGCAGCAGGTGAGACCACGCGTCGGACTTGCCCACGATGAAGGCCAGCGGGGTGCGGATGCGCTCGCTGGCGGGCAGCCCGAGCACGCGCTTCATCCGAGACTCAAGCTCGGCGAGAATCGAGTCCTGCTGGTCGATGCGACCCGAGAGGGCGAGCTGGGGATCGTCGACCCCCACCAAGCGTTGTTTGAATCGGGAGTTGGAGGTGGGGTCGAAGAGGAAGATGAGGCCTGCCGACGTCGCCACGTGGAGTGCGCCGGGAGAGTCATGGATGTCGATCCCCGGCTCGAAGTGCTCTCCGGCGTTATCGTAGAAGATGAGGGAGCACTCGGCGCGGTCTTGTCGAGGCCGCGAGAGGTTGTAGATGAAGGGGCGGGGCAGGGAGACCATCTTTCCCAGCCTCGGTAGGCGCTCGTAGGTCGCGCCCTCGAGGGCGGTCTTACCCAGGAGAGCCTGCTCCGGCGACTGCGCGGAGAACAAGGTCTGCCGCATCTGGTTGAGCAGGAGGTTGCCCCCTGGGTCACCGTCACGGAAAGCGATGCCGAAGTCGCGCGGCAGCCGGTCCTGCAAGACTTGGGTGGTTACCGCTAGGTAGTAAGACTTTCCTGCCGAGGGAGCGCCGATGAGGGAGAAGATCCGATGGGGCATCTCGAGGAATCCTGGTGGGAGCTGCCGGCGGCAGTGAGGGCAGGCGAGGTCAGTGCACGCCAACCCCCTCGGGTCGAGCGCCTGTCCTTGGTCGTTGAACCGGGTGGGGTGGAAGCGCAGCCGCGCATCGGAGCCTAGCACGGGATCCCCACGCAGCGTCTCGTGTACCGCGACGCTGAGCGCGTCGCCCGCCTCGAAGCGCGTCCAGCAGACCGGGCAAATGTGGCGGCCACGATTGAGCTCCGCGGTCAGTCGCGCGGGGCTGGGTGCCCCGGAGAGCAAGGCTAGTACCTGGGAGAGGCTGAAGCCCACGGGAAGACCTTTGGGGGCGCAGGCTAGGATGTTGCTGGGGCGGCCTATCTCGGCGGCGCGGGCCGCGATTGACCCCCTGGGGGTCTCGCCCAGGAGCTCGCCCGTCTCGGCATCGAAGAGTGTCCAAATGGAGGTATCTACCTCGTTGGGCCAGTCGGCCTCGGCCGGTCCGACCACGGCGAGCAGTCCCTCGGACTGCAGGGTGCAGAGGTCGCGCAGGGGGACGCTCTCCCCGAGCAGGGATCCATTAAGGAGTACGGGTCCTTCTCCAGGCTCTACCCAAAGGCCGCTGGCATCGGCGCGAAAGCGAGCAGCCGTGCCTCCTCCGGCTCCGTTGAGGGCAAAAGGCGTGGCGGTATCGGCAATCGGGGCAGAGCCCAGGCAGTCAACCCAGCGGAGAGTCCTTGGGGTCTTGAGGGTACCATTCGCCATCGTAGGCCTATCTTACTGTTGATATCGCTCGGTTTGTCATTTATAAAAGAAGCATGGCTCAACCACAGGAGCACCCCGAGGAGGAAACTCTCACTGTCGAGCGCGCCCGACAAGGCGACCTCGGTGCCTACGCGACCCTCGTCTCCCGCTACCAGAGTCGCATCTTCGCCAAGGTGTTCTCCTTGCTCCGCAATCGCCAAGACGCCGAGGAGATTACCCAAGACGCCTTCATCCGTGCGCATCGCGTCATCGCCAACTTCCGCGGGACCGCCTCGTTCTCCACCTGGATCCACCAGATTGCCACCAACCTTGCGCACAATCGCTACTGGTACTGGTGGCGCCGTAAGCGCGACCAATCCTTCTCCCTCGACGCAGACCTTGGTGAGTCGGGTTCCACCCTTCACGACATCCTGCCGGATGGCTCGCAGGGCCCCGGTGCCGAGGCTCAGCAAAACGAGTTCGTCTCCCGCGTAGCCGAGTGCATGGAGCAGCTCAAACCCGAGCACGCCCGCATTCTCACCCTGCGCAACGTGGAGAATAGGTCCTACGAGGAAATCGCCGAGGAGCTCGGCCTCTCCATTGGTACGGTCAAGAGCCGCATTCACCGCGCCCGCGAGTCCCTGCGCCAGCTCATGGGGGATGAGTTCCGCCGATGAGCCCGCGCGATTTCGATCATGATGTCGGCTGCTACCTCGACGGTGAGGCTACCCGTGCTCAGGTGGTCGCTATCCGCCGCGTGCTGCGCGAGCGGCCCGAGCTCAAGTCCCGCCTCGCCGACCTTGTCCGCCTGCACCGCGCTCAATCTGTTGTGCTCGTCAAGCCACCTCGTTCTTTCGCTCCGATGGTCCTCGGTCACCTCCGCGCCTTCGCTGATCGCTCGGGCCGTGCCCTGACCCACGTTTGCCTGTTGCTGCTCGTCTGCCTCGAGCTCGACGTGGCCTTGCCGATGGTCGAGTCCCAGTCCTGGGTCAATGGCGGACGCCCTGTACCCGTGATGGTGCCTGTCACCGAAGTCCTGGGCACTGAGTTTATGGAAGTGCTGATGGGGACGGAGACCGAGCCTGAGGCCGACGTCATCCCACAGGGCATGGACATTTCCGACCCCATGGCGCCTGAGTCTGCGGGTGCCCTGCCATCGCACAGCGACCCCGAGCAACTGCTCGAGGGCTGAGATTCGACGCTTGCCTCCGGTTTGTGCCGGAATGTCCTGCTCTTCATGGAGGCACACCCCGTCCGACCGGAGCGCGTGCTCCGTGGCATCCCTGCCGCTCCGGGTGTGGCGGTGGGCCCTGGCTACCTCCTGCTCAAGGGTCTAGCCAAGGTTCCTAAGTACTCGGTGACCGATCCCGAGGCGGAGATAGGTCGTCTTCACGCCGCCCTCGAAGTGACCCGCGTGCAGATTGAGGCCTTACGCGACGAGGTCGCGCGGACCATTGGCGAGGGCGAGGCTGCTATCTTTGACGCCCACCTCCTCGTCTTGGAGGATGCCGCCTTGGTCGACGAGGTCGCCGCGCGGGTCCGGCGCCGTAAACTCAACGTTGAGCACATCTTCTCCGGGGTTGCCAATCGCTACATCCGTGACTTCCGCAAGATCAACGATGACTACCTTCGCGAGCGTGCGACGGACATTCGCGATGTCACTGGGCGCATCCTCGACAACCTGCTCGGTCATTCTCCTCGCAACCACCGTGCGGGGGAGCCTGCGGTGATCCTCGCCGCCGACTTAACGCCATCCGACACTGCCTCACTGCCCTCCGATGAGGTGCTCGCGGTCGTGACCGAGGGTGGCAACCGTACTAGCCATTCCGCCATCATGGCACGTGCACTCGAAGTGCCGGCGGTGGTCGGGCTTAAGGGATTGCTCAAGGCCGTCGCTCCGCGGGACATCCTCGTGGTCGACGGCGATGCTGGCACCGTCGTGATCAATCCCTCCGCCGGGACGCTCGAGCGCGCCCGAGTGTCCGCCGAGGAGCGGAAGCTGCGTCGTGCCGTACTGCTCGCCGATGGTGGGTTATCCGACGCTGACTCGGAGGGGGTCGCCTTCGCGCTCCATGCGAACATCGGTGGCCCAGAAGACCTTCCCGATGCCTTGGGCATGCGCGTCGCCGCCGTCGGCCTCTACCGCACGGAGAACCTCTTCCTCCGGCTGGATGGGTGGCCGGACGAAGAGGTCCAATACGCCGAGTACGCTGCCGTGGTGCGTGCAGCCGAGGGGCGTCCTGTGACCTTCCGCACGCTCGACATCGGTGGCGACAAGCATCTCGGTGATTCAGAACCCGAGGCCAATCCCTTCATGGGATTCCGCGCCCTGCGGCTTTGCCTAGAGCGCCCAGAGATTTTCCGTCCACAGCTGCGCGCGATCTTGCGCGCCTCCGCTCTCGGGCCGGTCTCGGTGATGTTCCCGATGGTATCGGGCGTCGATGAGCTTCGCCGGGCCAAGGCTGCTCTCGTCGCCGAGGCAGAGACCCTTGCCGCCCAGGGCATCCGTCCAGCCGTCCCTATGCGACTCGGGGCGATGATCGAGATTCCCTCCGCCTCGGTGGTGGCCGACGCCATTGCGGCGGAGTGCGACTTCTTGAGCATCGGCACCAACGACCTCGTTCAGTACCTCCTGGCGGTGGACCGGGGTAATGAGCGCGTGGCCAATCTCTATGAGCCCTGTCATCCCGCGGTCATCCTGACGCTGCGGCACGTCTTCGCCTCGGCTGCCAACCGCGGAGTGCCCTGCGGTGTCTGCGGAGAATTGGCGGGCGACCCGGGCTGGGCTGCTCTGCTTCTGGGGCTCGGCGCTGACTCGCTATCAATGTCCGCTCCCGCTGTCCCAGAAGTCCGCTATGTGCTGCGTCGCTCCGCCCGCGAGAGCCGGGAGGTTCTGGCCAAGGCGGTGCTGGGCGCGACGGACTCCGCCGAGAGTGCCGCGCTTCTGCGCGAGTATGCCGCCTCACGCCTGCGCGCCCGCGCCTAAGCCATGCCAATTCCCCAGGCTAATTCCCATGTGGAGATGCTCCGCGCCTACATCCCCGGAGAGCAACCCCGCGGCGAGGGTTGGGTGAAGCTTAATACCAACGAACATCCCCTCGCCCCGAGCCCTCGTGCCGTCGAAGCGGTGCGTGCCCTGCTTGGAGGCGAGGCCGCACGACTTCGGCTCTATCCCTCGCCCGACGCAGCTCCGCTACGCGAGGCAGCCGCGCGGTTCCATAGTCACCCTGCCGCCGACATCGTGGCCGGCAACGGCTCCGATGACCTGCTCAACCTTCTCATTCGTGCCTATGCTGGACCAGGACGCCCCGTCGGCATGCTGGATCCAAGCTACTCGCTCTACCCCGTACTCGCTGGTGCGCAGGACGCGCCTATCGTGCGCGTGCCGTTTCCGATGTCTGGCCGACTCGACGGCGAGGCTCTGGCCTCGAGCGGTGCCAAGGTCTTCTTCCTAACCAATCCCAACGCCCCCCTCGGCTCAGCCTTCGCCCCGGCGGAGGTCGCTGCCGCCGCCGCCGCGTTCCCGGGTCTGCTCGTGGTCGACGAGGCCTATGCCGCCTTCGCCGATGCGGATTGCTCCGCCTTGCCCTCGCGCCTGCCCAATGTAGTCGTCACCCGCACGCTCTCGAAGTCGCATGCCCTCGCCGGTCTTCGCATCGGCTACGCACTTTGCCCGCCGGGTGTAGCCGATATTCTGCATCGCGTGCGCGACAGCTACAACCTCGACTTGCTTGCGCAGGTCGCTGGTGCCGCCGCTCTCGACGACCGTGACTGGCTTGTGAATGCGGTCGCACAGGTCAGGGCAGGTCGCGCCCGTCTGGCGGAAGGCCTAGCGGCGCTGGGCTGGTCCTCCTTCCCTTCCCAGGCTAACTTCGTGCTAACCACCCCGCGTCGGGCAGGCGCACCCGCTTCGCCCGCGACCTCCGAGGCGGCATGCGAGTTTCTGCGTGGCCGCCGCATCCTCGTACGCCGCTTCCCCGCGCATCCCCTGACTGCCGATGCCCTACGCATCTCGGTCGGCTCGGCCTCCGAGGTCGGCCTCCTCCTTGCGGCCGCGGCGGACTGGACGGCAGGGCGGGGTTGACTTCCCCTCGGCCCGGAGGGATGAATCCCTCATGAGCGCGGTCGCCAGAACAAGCACCGTCCGGCGCGAAACCGCCGAGACGAAAATCTCCCTGACCGTCAACCTAGACGGCACGGGCCAAGCCAAGGTGGAGACAGGGGTGCCCTTCCTCGACCACATGTTGGTGCTGCTGGCCAAGCACGCCTGCCTCGACCTCGTCGTCGAGGCCAGGGGTGATGTCGCCGTCGACTACCACCACACCGTCGAGGATACGGGCATCGTCCTCGGGCAGGCCATCCGCGAGGCCCTCGGCGACAAGGCGGGCATCCGTCGTTACGGCTTCTTCATCCTGCCGATGGACGAGGCCCTCGCCCGGGTCGCCCTCGACCTCTCCAATCGTCCCATGCTGGTCTACCAGGCCGAACTCTCCAACTACATGGTGCGCGACTTCAATATCGCCCTCGTGCGGGAGTTCTTCCAGGGCCTGGCCAACTCGCTTGCCTGCAACCTGCATATGCGCCTCGAGTATGGCGATGAGCCTCACCACGTGGCCGAGGCCTTCTTCAAGTGCTTCGCCCGGGCCCTGCGTACGGCAATCGAAATCGATCCTCGCTCGGGCGGCGCTATCCCGAGCACCAAGGGCAAGCTGTGAGCGGCCTCCCGGGACCCTCGGTGGCCGTCATCGACTACGGCGGGGGTAACTTGCGCAGCGTGCGTCGGGCCCTCGAGGCGGTCGGCGCTCGGACGCATCTCGCGAGCACGCCTGCTGAGGTGGGCGACGCCGATGCCCTCGTCTTTCCCGGCCAGGGAGCGATTGGCGACTGCATGGACTGCCTCGGGCGGAATCAGCTCGATAGCTTTATCCGGGAGTGGATCGCGGCCGACCGCCCCTTCCTTGGTGTCTGCCTTGGCCTCCAGGCGCTCTTCGAGCGCTCGGAGGAGGGTGCCCGCGCGGGGCTTGGGATCTTCCCTGGCCAAGTCCGTCGCTTCGCCTCCTCAGCGGGGCTGAGGGTCCCTCACATGGGCTGGAACGAGGCACGCTTCGTCGATGGCGCTGGGCTGACCGAGGGGCTGAGGACGGAGGGCGAGCCCTTCTACTTCGTCCATAGCTACCGCCTAGTGGAGACGGACCCCTCGCTCGTCTGGTGCACCACGGACTACGCTGGCTCTTTTGTCAGCGGCATCCGTCGTGGCCGGGTCCTTGCGGTGCAGTTCCACCCGGAGAAAAGTCAGGTCAAAGGCTTGCAACTCTACCGCAACTTCTTGACCTTGGTTGGACGCTGACCCGTCTCCGGGATGGCGGCCAACCCACCCCCGCCATGCCTGAAAAACCTGCCATCCTGAAGCTGGACGACAAGGAGTTCGTCCTCCCCGTCCTCGTCGGGACCGAGGGCGAGCGCGCTGTCGACGTCCGTGCCCTCCGCGACACCACTGGTCACGTCACTTTTGACGACGGTTATGCCAATACCGGCGCCTGCGAGTCCAAGGTCACCTTCATCGATGGTGAGAAAGGTATCCTACGCTACCGTGGTTACTCCATCGAGGACCTCGCCCAGCGCTCGACCTTCATCGAGACCTCCTACCTCCTCATCTACGGAGAACTCCCCAGCGTCGCCCAGTTGTCCGCATTCAAGGACCGCATCCTCGACAACGCCCAAGTGCACGAGGGCCTGCGCATCGCTCTCAGCGGCTTTCCCGCGACCGCCCACCCTATGGCGGTCTTGTCCGCCACGCTCAACACGCTCGGCTGCTACTATCCCGACCTTGGCACCAACGAGCGCGCCCACGACCTCGCCCAGCTCGACGAGGCGGCCGCCGTGCTAATTTCTAAAGTGCGTAGCCTCGCCGCCCTAGCCCATCGCGCTAAGGAGGGCGAGCCGCCCGTCTATCCCCGCCCTGGCCTGGATTACTGCGGAAACTTCCTCCACCTGATGTTCTCTCAGCCCAACGCGGACTGCGAGATGCACCCCGAGGTGGCTCGCGCCCTCGATCTTATTCTCCTGCTCCACGCCGACCACGAGCAGAACTGCTCGACGTCGACCGTCCGCATGGTCGCCTCGGGTGGTGCCAACCTCTTCGCCTCCGTCTCGGCCGGCGTCTGCGCCCTCTGGGGCCCGCTCCATGGCGGCGCCAACCAGGCAGTCATCGAGATGCTCGAGGAAATCCATCGCTCCGGTGATGACGGATCGCGCTTCATCGAGGCCGCAAAGGACAAGACCAGTGGCGTGCGTCTGATGGGCTTCGGTCACCGCGTCTATAAAAACTACGACCCCCGTGCCAAGATCATCAAGGAGCAGTGCGACCGCGTGCTCAAGGTGCTCGGGCGCAAGGACCCCTTGCTCGATATTGCGATGCGCCTCGAGGACGCCGCGCTCAACGACCCTTACTTCAAGCAGCGCAATCTCTACCCTAACGTCGACTTCTACTCGGGCATCATCCTCAAGGCCATTGGCATCCCTTCCGAGATGTTCACCGTGATTTTTGCCATTGGGCGTATGCCTGGCTGGATCTCCCACTGGAAGGAGGTGGCCGAGGCCTCCAAGCAGAAGATCCACCGTCCCCGCCAGGTCTACATTGGCGAGACTCTGCGCGGCTACGTTCCGATCGAGAAGCGCTGAACTCGTCCCATCGCGGGAATCGCCGGGGGACTCTTTCGCCTTTCCCCCTGACCAACCCCTGTCTAGGTTGGGCTCTATGGACATCGCCATCCTCAATGGTCCTAACCTTGACCGGCTCGGCAAGCGCGAGCCGGAGGTCTACGGCGCGCGTACCCTGTCCGACCTCGAGCGCGAGGTGGGCGATCATGCCCGCGGTCTCGGGCTCAAGCCGCGTTTCTTTCAATCCAATCACGAGGGCGAGCTGATTGACACTCTGGCAAAGTGGGCCGATGAGGGCGTCAAACTCTTGGTCGTCAATCCTGGCGGCCACACCCATGTCAGCGTGGCTCTGCGCGATGCCATCGCTGGCAGCAGCATGCGCGCAATCGAGGTGCACATTTCCAATATCTACAAGCGCGAGGCTTTCCGCCACGTCTCCGTTACGGCTGGGGCCTGTGAGGGCGTCATCACCGGATTAGGCTTCGACGGCTATCG
>JBFZFD010000056.1:0-2592 GCA_041306485.1 Opitutia bacterium
TCCACGGTTCCCCTTCCTTCACGCTCCGTAACAAGGAGGTCGAGCTCGCGGTCACCCGCACGGGGGGACACCTCGCCCCCCTCGCCTACTTATTGCCGGGCTTCCGAGCCTCTCCGCTAGCCTTAGCGCCCTGGCTCCCCCAAGAGGTGGACCCTGCCCTACCCCGCCTCCTCACCGAGTTGCGCGGGGATTTCTTTTGCCTGCCCTTTGGCGGACAGGAAAAAGGTCCGCCCCACGGCGAGACGGCAAACGCGGAGTGGTCGCTACTTGAGCAATCCGCGGGACACCTCGCCTTGCGGCTGGAGGCGCGTGACACCGGGGCATGCGTGACCAAGCGCCTGCGATTGGTCGATGGGCATCACGCCCTCTACACGGAGCACCTCATTGAGGGTCTGGACGGCGATTGGAACTATGGCACCCACGCCATCCTCGACCTCTCCGGCCTACCGGAGGGTGCGGCCCGCATCTCCACCTCGGAGATGCATTTCGGCTCCGTCTACCCCGGTGAATTCTCACCTGCAACCGAGGGGGCAACCGGCTGCCTGCTGCCCGGCGGCCGCTTCACCGACTTGGCTAAGGTTCCGCGCAAGGACGGTAAGCAGGCGGATGTCAGCCGCTACCCCGCCCGCCATGGCAATGATGACCTCGTGATGATGGCCAACGCGGCGTCCTCGCCAGCCCAACCCTTTGGCTGGAGCGCCGTCAGCCTGCCTGGCTACGCCTGGATCCAGTTGAAGCGCGTGAGCGACTTCCCCTGCACGATGCTCTGGCTTTCGCATGGTGGGCGCACCGCCCACCCCTGGGAGAGTCGGCACCTCGGCCGGCTCGGGCTCGAGGAGGTCTGCTCCCACTTCAGCGACGGGGTGACCGTCGCGCGCGAGGACCGACTCGCCGCCGAGGGCATCCCCACCACCCGTCGATTCCGCCCAGAGGAGGCAGTCCGCCTCCCCCTTATCCAGGCGGCGGCCGCGACCCCGCCAGGCTTCGGCCGCATCGTCTCGGTGCTGCCGGAGGGTAGTCTCGGGGTCCGCTTGACCGATGAAAAAGGTACTAGCATCCTCTCTCCTCTCGACTGGAACTTTCTCCTCCGCTAAGGCTCTCCTTCCCCTACCCGACATGTCCCACCCCAAGACCGTCCAAGAACTCTCGACCCGCAAGACCGGCGTCTCAGGCCTCGCCCGGGCCGAGCTCGCACGCACCGGCGGATTACTCCGCCTGGCTCCTTGCTGGGTGCCAAGGTCCTTCCTCCAGCCGGGCAAGCGCCTCAAGCTGCACCCGGATGACCTCTATGCCTTTGGCCTGAGCCGTGGTGGCATCGACGAGCGCTGGTTCGCCTCGACCACCGAGGCCGCCAACGACAACCGCACTCCCGACGAGGGCCTATCCTACGTGGTCATCGGTCGCAATCGCTTCACCCTTCACCAGGCAGTGAAGGAGCTCGGCGCCGACCTCATCGGCAAGCGTCTCTGGTCCAAGTACCGCAAGTGGCCCGTCTACTCCAAGTTCTTCGATAACATGGGGCCCATCCCCCACCACATGCACCAGGATGCCCGCCAGGCCCGCTTGGTTGGGCAGGAAGGCAAACCCGAGTCCTACTACTTCCCTCCTCAGCACAACAACGTCGGCAATAACTTCCCCTACACCTTCATGGGCTTCGAGCCCGGCACGACCAAGGCGCAGGTGCGCGAGTGCATCGCCAACTGGGACAAAGGGGACAACAAGATCCTCGCCCTTTCTAAGGCCTACAAACTCGAGCCCGGCACTGGCTGGCTGATTGATCCCTGCATCCTCCACGCGCCCGGCTCGCTCTGCACCTACGAGCCCCAGTGGGGCTCGGATGTCTTCGGGATGTACCAAAACCTGGTCGAGGGCCGCGAGGTCCCCTGGTCCCTGCTGGTTAAGGACATGCCCAAGCGGCGCCATCGCGACGTCGACTTCATCGTCGACCAGCTCGACTGGGAGAAGAACGTCGACCCTAACTTCAAGGATAACCACTACCTCGAGCCGGTCGTCGCCAGCGAGGGCAAGGGCTTTGTCGATCGCTGGATCGTCTATGGCACCATCGACAAGTTCCAGTACTTCACGGCCAAGGAGCTCACCGTCGAGCCCGGCGCCACCTGCACCATCAAGGACAAAGGCGCCTACGGCTTGGTCTGCGTGCAAGGCTCGGGGACGATTAACGGGGAGCCCCTCGTCAGCCCCAAGCTCATCCGCTTCCACGAGCTGACCGAGGACGAGTATTTCTGCACCGAGGCCGGCGCCAAGGCCGGAGTCACCTTCCGCAATACCTCCACCACCGAGCCGCTGGTCTGCCTCCGCTACTTCGGCCCGGAGGTAAACCCCGACGCCCCCGCGATCGGATCCCACAAGCGCGCCCGCAAGCGCTGAGGCCTCTTACCACCAACCCTACCCCCAACCCACCATGAAACTACACAATGCGATGTGGCCAGGCCTCGTCGGCAAGGAGCCTGGCACCGACCACCCCCCCATCTCGCTCGACCGCATGCTCGAGCTGACGGCCAACGCCAAGGTCGATGGCAAGAAGTTCGACGGCGTCGACCTCTTCCTTTTTCACCCCCACACGGACCCTGA
>JBFZFD010000057.1:0-6506 GCA_041306485.1 Opitutia bacterium
TAGATCTCGATGGACCGTGCCATGGGCAAGGGAAGTTGGCAGGGGGCAGGGCGGAGGGCAAGAGGGGATGCGGCTTGCCACCCGTCGGGCGGCCCTTGGAATGGGGAGATGCGCTTATTACTGCTTAGCTTAGCGCCCCTCCTCGCGGCTACTTCGGTGCAGGCGCAATGGGAAATCTTCGCCGAGCGGATGCCAGAAGACGGCAGCTGGGCGACCTACCGGATGACCTCCCTTGAGGAGGGTAAGCCGGACAAGGTCTCCGAGATTCGGGTGAGCTCGCGCGATGGCACGGTAGTCCAGGGAGTCCCCTGCGTGTGGCTGGAGATTGAGCCGGTGAAATGGCTGGGGTCACGCAACAAGGGTCGGCTGAGCTTCCTGATCCCGCGCAAGATGGATCGCGAGAAGGCCGGGCGCCTGATCAATGAGGCTTACGAAATCCTTTT
Source organism: Opitutia bacterium (assembly GCA_041306485.1). Classification (GTDB taxonomy): domain Bacteria; phylum Verrucomicrobiota; class Verrucomicrobiia; order Opitutales; family UBA953; genus UBA8828. The sequence goes on from JBFZFD010000057.1 coordinate 444, forward strand.
TACTGACCCAGAACGAGGTCCTTGGCACATGCTCCCGGAGGACGTGCGAGATGTCTCGGAATTGGTCGGCCTGGAGGCGGTCTGGAAATTCACGCCGCAGGGAGCGGAGGCGGCCAAGGATGGTAAGGGGGTTGAGCATGCCTGCGTGAAGGTCGGCCTACGGGGAGACCTCGCCCTGGACCCGCCCCTGATGAAGCGGATAGAGACAATCCTGGAAGGCACCATCTGGAGGGATGAGTCGAAGCCCTTCGGGGTGATTAGGGCGGAATGGGTGATGACGGAGCGAAAAGGCTCGGAAACGGACGTGGAGAGACGTCGCATGGAGCTCACGGGCTGGGGTCGGGAGACCACCCCACCACCCCCCATCGTCCATGGCGACCGCTTCAGCTATTGGAAGTTGATCCGAAGGTGACGGGTAAGGTGACAAACTTGGAAAAAGTCCCTAACTGGAAAGCCCCCTGGCTGGAACCCATCCGCCGGGCGGGATGTCAGAGAGACCAACCCTCCCATGCCCTCCAAAGCCATCATTCTGCCCTTCCTGGCACTCGCTACAAGCGCTTGCCTTGGTAGCCTATTGTCAGGCTGCGGCGAGGCCAAGGCCCAGGAAGGCCCTCCGAACTTCAACTTCGAGGTGCAGCCCATCCTCGCGACGCACTGCTTGGGGTGTCACGGCCCAGACCTCAAGGCGAACAAGGCAGGCCTGAGGCTCGACACTTTTGCGGGTGCGACGGCCAAGCTCGAGGAATCCGAGGGCCATGCCATTGTGCCGGGCAAGCCCGATAAATCAGAACTCGTCGCGCGTATCTTCCACGAAGACGCGGAGGAGATCATGCCTCCGCCCGAGTCTGGCAAGAAGCTGACCGCAGCGGAGAAGGACATTTTACGTCGATGGGTCGCCGCCGGCGCCAAGTATGAACCCCACTGGTCGTTCAATGCGCCTAAGTTGGTCTCGGCCAAGGACACGTCCAGTTGGTCGCGTAACGCCATCGATCCCTATGTGCGCGAGCGCCTGCTCAAGGCAGGCCTAAAGCCCAATGGCGAGGCGGAGAAGTCCGCCCTCATCCGCCGTGTCAGCCTCGCCCTCACGGGCCTGCCGCCCTCGCCCGAGGAGGTCGTGGCATTCCAAGCCGACAGCACCGACAAGGCCTACGAGAAGGTGGTGGATCGTCTCCTCGCCTCGGAGGCCCATGCCGAGCACTTCGCTCGCCACTGGCTTGATGGAGCGCGCTATGCGGACACCCACGGGATCCATATCGACAACTACCGCTCCATCTGGCCCTACCGCGACTGGGTCATCGCCGCCTTCCGCGAGAACAAGCGCTGGGACGCCTTTACCATCGAGCAGATTGCTGGCGACTTAATGCCTGCGGCTAGCCTCGACCAGAAGGTGGCCACCGGCTTCAACCGCTGTCTTGCCACCACGGGAGAGGGCGGAGCCATCGCCGATGAGTACCAGGCTATTTATGCCAAGGACCGCGTCGACACCACCGCTACCCTCTGGCTAGGGCTGACCATCGGTTGCGCCTCGTGTCATGACCACAAGTTTGACCCGATCAGCATGCGGGACTTCTACCAATTCTCCGCGTTCTTCCGCAACACGACCATGTCTGGGTTGGACGGTAACAACGCCAACCACCCGCCCAATATCCTAGTCGCGGACAAGGCCGACCGAAACCTCCTAGCCGAGCTGGAGAAGTCGTCCAAAGCGATTCAAACACGCCTGCAGGCCGTGTCCAAGCCGAAGCCCTCCGAGGCAGAGAATTGGGCCCGCAGACTGCTACCCCCGAACCCCTCGATCAGCATCCCCCTGAACTCCGCTACCGACCTAGCCGTACGAGTCGAGGGCAAGGCCGGCTCGCTCGGCAAGGGGACGATGGTCAACGGGACTGGGATCCTGGGGCCGGCACCGCTGGTGACCGATGAGGCGCTGCGCAACCTGCCGCTCGCTGGGACGCAGCCCCTTGATGGCAAGGCCTATACTTGGAGCGCCTGGATCCTCACTACGGGCAAGGGCAACGGGCCCATCTTTTCGCGCATGGACTCAGCGAGCGCCTTTCGCGGCATCGATCTCTGGTTAGAGGGAGGCAAGATTGCCGCCCACGCCATCGAGACATGGGACGGTAAGGCCAACAAGGTGGTCTCCAATCAAGTGCTCCCCGCTGGCTGGCACCATGTGGCGGCCGTCTGGGATGCAGCCAAGCCCCCGGCCCAGCGCCTCTCGCTCCTGATCAACGGAGCCCCTGCCCCCTTCACGGTCACCAACGGTAGCGGCGCCACCACGCTCGCGACCAACTCACCCTTCCGGGTGGGTGCACGTAGCTCTGGGCAGGCTGCCGAGGGACCGGTGCAGGCCGCCGCCGGCGTCCGCATCCAAGGTATCCGGCTGCATGCGCGTGCGCTGACGCCGGCCGAGGTCCTAGCCGAGACAGTTTCCGACCTCTTCCGCGAGCCCAGCGTGAAGGATGGGATCGACACCGCCTCGCGCACTCGCCTGCTTGGCGCCATCCATGCGGAGAACGGTAATCCCCAGGTCCGGCAACTTCGCGAGGAGCTAGCGAAGGTCAACGTGGAGCTTGAGAATGTCCGCAAGCGCGGTGTGATTACCCTCGTGATGGACGAGCGCGCCGAGGCGCCTTACGCCCACATGCTCGTCCGCGGTGAATACGCCATCAAGGGCGACAAGGTGCCCGCGGGTACCCCTGGCTCACTGCACCCCTTCCCCAAGGATGCCCCGCTCAATCGGCTGGGCTTGGCCAAGTGGCTGGTCGACCCGGCCAACCCGCTGGTGGGCCGAGTGACGATGAACCGGCTGTGGCACAATATCTTCGGGGTAGGCATCGTGGAGACGGTCGAAGACCTTGGCATCACGGGCTCCACTCCTAGCCACCCTGAGCTGCTCGACATGCTGGCGCTGGAGTTCAGCCGTTCCGGCTGGGATCATCGCGCGATGGCCAAGCTGTTAGTGATGTCGGCGACCTTCCGCCAATCGGCCAAGGTCGACGCGCGCAAGCTCGAGATCGATCCGGCGAACCGCCTGCTCTCGAGGGGGCCTCGGCATCGTCTCGACGCGGAGGTCATCCGTGACCAAGCCTTGGCTGCCTCGGGCTTGCTGGTGCGCAAGGTCGGCGGACCCTCGGTGCGCCCCTACCAGCCTGAAGGCATCTGGGAGGCAGTAGCGATGAAGGAATCGAACACTCGGTTCTACAAGCAGGACGCGGGCGATGCGCTCTGGCGCCGCTCGGTCTACTCCTTCTGGAAGCGCACGGCCCACCTGGCGTCGCTGGACATCTTCAACGCGCCCTCTCGCGAGGTCTGTACGGTGCGCCGCGAGCGGACGAATACACCGCTGCAGGCTCTGGTGACGCTCAATGATCCTCAGTTCGTCGAAGCCTCCCGGGTGCTCGCTGAGCAGGCGCTGCGGACTGGGACCGACTTCGACACCCGGATCGACGCGGTGACCATGCCGCTGATCGCGCGTAAGCTCGACAAGAAGGAGCGTGCCGTGGCGCGTAAACTCCTAGACACGGCCCTAGCCCGCTATCAGGCCGACGCCAAGGCCGCGGCCGAACTCGTCGCGGTCGGTGCTCGGCCCGCCACCCATGCTGACAAGGCCGAGTTGGCCGCTTGGACGCTGGTGGCCTCCAAAATCCTCAACCTCGACGAATCCCTTACCCTCTAAAACACATGAACGACCTCAACGACTTCAACGGAGCCATCAACCGCCGCCAGTTCTTCCGGAAGGGCGGCTTCGGCCTAGGCGTGGCCGCGCTGGGCTCGCTGCTCGGTGAGAACGCGCTGGCGGGGGAGCCCGCGGGCGCGGCGGCCCGCACAGCGGCGGCCAAGATTGCCCCCCGGGCAAAGCGCATCATCTACCTGTCGATGATTGGGGCACCGTCCCAGCTCGACTTGTTTGATTACAAGCCAGACCTCGGAAAGCGCTTCAACCAAGACCTTACTTCCTTCCTAAAGGAATCGGGGCAGCGCTTGACGGGCATGACCTCGGGGCAATCTCGGTTCCCGGCGGCACCCTCCATCTTCAAGTTCGCCCAGCACGGGAAGAGCGGCGCGTGGATCAGCGAGCTACTGCCTTGGACGTCCAAGATGGCGGACGACCTCTGCATCATTAAGTCGATGCACACGGAGGCGATCAACCACGAGCCCGCCAACCAGTTGATGTACACGGGCAACATGCAGTCGGGTAAGGCCTCGATGGGTTCTTGGATGTCCTATGGCCTCGGCTCGCTCAACAAGGACCTCCCGGCCTTCGCCGTGCTGCACGCACAGCACTCTTCACCACAGTCCAACGTGCAGGCCATCTCCGCCCGCCTGTGGGGTGCTGGATTCCTACCAGGACAGCATGCCGGGGTGACCCTGCGCACTAAGGGCGACCCCGTGCTCTACCTTCGCGACGCCCCTGGTATCGACCGAGACCTTCGACGCCAGATGCTTGATGGCCTCGGGCAGCTTAACCGCATGTCGTATGAGGCAGTGGGCGACCCTGAGACGCAGGTCCGCATCCAGCAGTACGAGATGGCGTTCCGTATGCAGGCGTCGGTGCCGGAGCTGTCTGACCTCACTTCCGAGCCAGCCAATGTGACCGAGATGTACGGCAAGGAAGTCAACGTGAAGGGTAGCTTCGCCCATTGCGCCCTGCTGGCGCGGCGCCTGGCTGAGCGTGGCGTGCGCTTCGTGCAGATCTTTCACCGTGGCTGGGACCAGCACGGCGACCTGCCGCGCGACTTGGCCTCGCAGTGCAGGGATATCGACCGCGCCTCGTGGGCCCTCGTGCAGGACCTCAAGCAGCGCGGCATGCTGGAGGACACACTGGTCATTTGGGGCGGGGAGTTCGGGCGCACGGTCTACAGTCAGGGTGCCCTGACCCAGACTAACTACGGTCGCGACCACCACCCGCGCGCCTTCACTATCTGGATGGCGGGAGGCGGCGTGAAGCCGGGCTTCGTGCTCGGGGAGACGGACGAACTCTCCTACAACATCACCCAGGACCCGGTGCACATCAGGGATATGCACGCTACCGTGCTCAACCTTGCTGGGCTCGACCACGAGAAGCTGCACGTGCGCTACCAGGGCCTCGACCAAAAGTTAACCGGGGTCGAGCACGCCAAGGTCGTCCGCAAGATCCTGGCCTAAGCCAGGAAGCCCAGGCCGCTCAGAGCGTAAGGTTGTCGATCAGCCGGGTAGAGCCGGCGAAGACGGCCACGAGCAGCACGGCGCGGCCGGGCTCGGCGCTGGGCGTAGCGCGGAGGTCTTCTGTCGAGGCGAGCTCGAGGTATTGGAGGCGCAGGCTGGGCTCGGCAGCGAGGATGGCGCGGACGGCGGCGAGGACCTTGGCGGGGGAGCGCTCGCCGGCGAGGGCAAGGGCTTGTCCGGCCCGGAGGGCGCGGGGGATGGCGGCGGCGGCGTGGCGTTCGGATGACGAGAGGTAGCGATTGCGCGAGCTGAGGGCGAGGCCATCGGGCTCGCGCGCGGTGGGCGCTTCAAGGATGCGTGTGGGGAGGTCGAGGTCGCGCGCCATGCGGCGAATGACGGCGAGTTGCTGGAGGTCCTTGCGGCCGAAGATGGCAACATCAGAGGCGCAGGCATTGAGGAGCTTGAGTACGACGGTGGCGACGCCGCGGAAGTGTCCGGGACGGTGTTCCCCGCAGAGACCTTGGGAGACGACTTGCTCCTCGACCCAGGTGGAGTGGCCGGGTGCGTAGAAGTCGGCCCCAGGCGCGAATACGACGTCGACTCCCCTGCCCTCGCAGAGACGGCAATCCTCGTCAAAGGGGCGCGGGTAAAGTGCGAGGTCCTCGCCTTGGCCGAACTGGGTAGGGTTGACGAAGATGGAAACGACGCAGGCCGAGGCCTCGCGCCTTGCCATGTCGACCAGAGAGAGATGGCCCTCGTGTAGGCAGCCCATGGTCGGCACTAGGCCGACGGTACGTCCCGCCTGCCGGAGGGAAGCGACCGCAGAGCGGAGCTCAGAGACGGTGCGGGTGATGAGCATGAGGGGAGGGAGACTAAGAGGACTAAGGATGCTGAGGAGGCTGGGGATGCTGGGGA